>CAMAVI010000124.1 GCA_945861625.1 Candidatus Sulfopaludibacter sp. SbA3 | reverse complement strand
GGCTCCCGCCTCAAACAATCCGGCATGTTCTGGACCCTCCGAGGCGCCAACGCCATCATCGCCCTCCGTTGCTGCCATCTCAACAACAGGTTCGAAAGCTACTGGGAGGCCCGGGCAGCCTGATCCCAACTTCTATGTCGCACGCCCGCTCACGCCAGGTGACAGCCCAGTTCGACGGCGGCACGATGACGTCGGATGCGGGCGGGCTGCTGTTGCGGGAAGTGGACCGGAAGATGAATCTGTTGCCGCGGTTGGCCGCGTGCTTTCTGGACGGACGCGATCCTGGGCGCGTGCAACACTCCGTCGCCGAGATGCTTTCGCAACGGGTGTCCGCGCTGGCACTGGGCTACGAGGACTTGAACGATTACGAGCAACTGCGCCAGGACCCGGTGCTGAAACTGCTGGCCGGGCAAGCTGACCTGGAACAGCCGCTGGCGGGCAAGAGCACACTGAACCGTTTGGAATTGGGCACCGGCGCCAACACGCGCTATAAGAAGATCACCTTCTGGAAGCAGTCCATCGACGAGTTGCTGGTGCAGGTGTTCGTGGAAGCTCACGCGGTGGCTCCCTCGGAGATCGTGCTCGATATGGATACCACGGATGTGGCGCTGCATGGCCAGCAAGAGAGCCGCTTCTTTCGCGGCTACTACGATCACTACTGCTATCTGCCGCTGTACGTATTCTGCGGCGAGCATCTCCTGTGCGCGCGCCTGCGTCCGGCCAACATCGATGGCGCGGCGGGAAGCCTGGAGGAGATCCGCCGCATCGTGGAACAACTGCGCACGCAGTGGCCGGAAACCCGCATCATCCTGCGTGGCGATTCCGGCTTCTGCCGGAATGAGTTGCTGGATTGGTGTGAAACCAATCGCGTGGACTATGTTGTGGGCTTTGCCCGCAACCCGCGCCTACAAGCGCTCATCGGCGATGCATTGTGTCAGGCCCAGCAGCAGTGGGAGGAAACGCGCAAGCCCGCTCGTGTTTTTGTCGAGTTTCCCTATCAGACCGTGTCCGGTTCCTGGGCGCGGGAACGGCGCGTAGTGGCCAAGGCCGAACACATCGAGGGCAAGGAGAATCCGCGCTTAGTGGTCACCTCGCTGGCCCCCGCCGAGTGGCCCGCCAGAAGCTCTACGAACAACTGTACTGCGCCCGTGGCGACATGGAGAATCGCATCAAGGAACAGTTCATGCTGTTTGCCGATCGCGTCAGCGCCGAGTCCATGCGCGCCAATCAGCTGCGTCTGTATCTATCCGCCATGGCCTACGTCTTGGTCTGCGGCTTGCGGCGCTTGGGCTTGCAGGCGACCGGACTGGCCTCCGCTCAAGTCTCCACGATCCGGCTCCGCCTGTTGAGGATCGGTGCCTCCATCCGCGTTACCGTCCGCCGGGTTTGGGTCTCTTTGCCGCGCAGCTATCCGTGGCCGGATCTTTTTCAGCGCGTGCACTCCGCCCTCACCACCTAAAGCAAGACCGCTCTTTGAAATCCTAACCGCTCGAGGCCGTTGTGGTCCAGTCGGGTCTACACACTACCTGCGGTGTGCCGTTTATCACGCTGTCCCGCTTTCCCCCTCGGGGCCCACGCGATTACAACGCTCGCGACCTACTGGTGAGAAATGCGGGCTAGCCGCAATACTATTCACTTAACGATCCTGATGACGTCGCGAATATCGATGGGCGGTAGCGGCCCGTATCTGTGGCGTAACGGGAAGTTGCTCATCTTGCGTTTGACCCCGCGCTGATTGCGCCGGTTGCGCCGGGAGACGGCAGGTTCGTCGAGGATTTCTTCCAGTACCGAGTTATGGAACTCGTTGCGGCCCCGAGGGGGGGATAGCTCCAAAGACGGCCATCTTGCGGCGGACAACCCGGACGGCGTGGAGAAAGGATAGCCGGTCCGGATCCTCGCTGGCCTTCAGTGCCGCTTCGTGCATTAGCCCGCGAACGGCGAAGTGCGCCATCAGTAGACCATAGAACTCCTGCCGTACCAGGTCCGGCGTCTTACTGCGCAGGATGATTCGTGCGCCGCGCAGATGAGTCTTGAGTTCGTCGAATGCGGTTTCGATCTCCCACCGCTCGTGATAGAGCGCCGCCAGTTCGGTGGCCGGCGCCAACTCATGGTCGAGGATGGTCGTGGCCAGACGATAGATCGGCTCGGCCCCCTCGACTCCTTTGAGACGGTAATCGATCACCCGCACCAGCACGCCATTGGTTCCGCGCCGCTGGTCCTTTTCAGAGACATAGATACGGCTCAGATAAGAGCCGTCCGACAGACGTGTTTCACGGGGCAGGCGCATGTTCTTTTTGAGCCGCCAGAGCAAACTGGCTCCTGTTGCCGCCGCCTGCTTCCACATCTCGAATCCGAAAAAGCCGCGATCCGCCAGACACAACATGCCTTTGCCGAGACTGGGCAATACGGTCTTTGCGAGGGCGATCTCGCTGGTGGCGTAGTCCGCCATCCGGCTGCCGAAAAGGACATGGGTGCCATTCTCCACCAGCGACACAAAGCGAATCTGTGGATACGCGCTCGTGCCGCGGCTAGCCCCTGGACGACCGAAAGCTTCGCTGTTGCCCTTCTCGTCGGCGACATCCAGCGTGCTGCCGTCAATGCTGACCAGACGCCACCCTCGATACCATGCGCCCTTCGTCGCCGCCACCGCGACGGGCTTGACCGCTTCATCGTGCAGTTGCTGCAGCGGCTCCCAGCCCAGCCTCGTTCGCGCCTGCGATATGCCTGAATTACCGGCCACATGGATTCCCGCCGAGGGCTCGACCAGCCACTGGATTCCTTCCAGCAGACAACGCAAAACCTCCCGATAGGACGACAGCATGTACAACGCCAGCGCGATTACGTAGTAGACGACGACGTGAGCGGGCAGGTCACGCTGCCGCACGCTCTCTTTCCCGTTGGCCGCCAGCGCCGCGTGTATCTTGTCCAACGGAAAGGTTTTGGCCACAACACCCAAACTGATGTAGTCCGTGATTCGGCTTCCGGCGGGCAGCGTGGCAACGGTTCGCGACATTTTCCAGCCTCCTGTCCTTAAAACAGAATAGCATCAAAATGTTTTAAGTGAAGAGTATTGGGGCTAGCCGCGCTGAGCGATCCGTTCAACGCCAGGCAGCCGGTGATCGCGGGCGATACGATTCTGGTCCTGGTGACTGGCCTGGGATACCGGTGCGAGGTTCCCGGATTGAACTCGCCGCCCACCGTGACGATCGGGCAAATCACGGCCGACATGGTCTCCGTGGCGGATTCGCCAACCCGGCCGGGCATCAGCATCGTCACCGTTCGTGTCCCGCCGGCGGCCCCGGGGGGAGATCACGTACCGATTCAAGTGATCACGGACGGCTATGCCGTTCAGGGCAACATTTCGAATATAGCGATCGTTCCATCGGTGACGGCGGGCGGTTTTGGCTTCCAGCCGTTCTAACGCCGGGCAGTAGTCACTTCGGCGCGCCGCGCGCCGCCGCTCAGCATTTCCCCCGACTTCCGTTCATCTTCCTCCGCGCCAGTCTTATCGCCCTTCTTCCGGCGCGCCACGGCGCGATTGTGATAGGCGTTGGCGTAGCTGGCCCGCAGACGGATCGCCTCTGAAAAATCGGCGATGGCGGGGTCGAAATGGGCAAGCCTGAGGTAAGCGAAGCCCCTCGCGTTGTAGGCGCTGGCCAACTGTGGATCGAGTTCGATGGCGCGGCTTAGCAGCCCCAAAGCATCCTGAAAACCCTCTTCGGAGCTACGCGAGCGGCCTAATCGTTCCCATTGGCCGGCATTGCCTGAAACCAGCGAAGCTTTCGCGGAGGCCGGCTGCACCGGACGGTTCGGTAGAGATGGCAGATCCTGCGGAGGATTCAAGCTCCGGACCGGCGCAGGCGCGGGAGCCGCTGGCGGGGCGGACGGAGCCGACACCGTCGCTGGCACGGACACCGAAACCGTAACCACCGGCTCAGAAGCCTTGGGCTGAGCCTGCAGATCCGTCTGTATTTCCGCCCGCACCGAACGAGCCAGGCCGTTCAACAGCGGCGTCTGCTGTTGGAACACCTCGGCCGCCACCACGGCGTGGTTCACTTCTTCCAAGACCCGGTTGGGCGCACCCAATTTCTGGTAGGTCTCGGCGCGGCACAGGTAGGCCGCGATGGAGTTGGGATTGATGCGCACCGCGGCATCGCAATCGGCGAGGGCGAGCGGCGCCTGATTGCCGGCGCGATAGGCTTCGGCCCGCGCCAAGTACGCTTTTTCGGAATTGGGCGCCAGGGAGATCGCGGTGGTGTAGTCGGCGATGGCTTTCTGGCTATCCGCCTGTTGTTGGTACAGGCGCCCGCGCAGCACAAATACGTCGGGGCTCTTGGGATCTCTAACCGAAGCCTCATGAGCGTCGGCAAGAGCAAGTGTTCCCTGCCCCAAGGCGGCATGCGCGGAAGCGCGCCCCAGATAGGCGCGCGAACTATTAGGTTGCAGGGTAAGCGACTGGTTGAAGTCCGCCACCGCCTCGGCGAACTCACCCAGTTGGAACAAGCTGAGACCTCGATGCAGGAACGCCGCATCGTTCTTAGCGTCAAAAGCGATGGCTTGGCTGAAAGCGTCGACCGCCTGCCGGTAGAGTTTCTGGTTTTCCAAGACCTGCCCCTGCTTATAAGCTTCCTGGGCCTTCTGAAAAGTGGACGCCGCGACCAACGCCGGCGAGGCGGGTGTTCCCTGCGCCGCGGCGGGCGGCGCGGCCGTCGCGTTCTTGGTTTCCCTGGCGCTCTTGCTTCCCGCGTTCTTGTTCTCTTTGGTGAGGCGGGCGACGGTGTCTTGCAGCCGCTTCACTTCGGCACGCACCTGTTTGAGCGATTCCTGAAGTTGCTGCAAGGTAGAGGACAGATCGACGGGTTGACCCTGCTGCGCGAGCAGGAAACCGGCAATCGCGAGGATGGCAACCGGAATGACGAAGGGTGATCGCGACAGCATAAAGAAACAAAACGCAGGCTCACCCTTCCGCCGGGGGAGTCTGCGTCACGCAAAGTATACGAAATCAATAGATCGGAATGCAATATGCCCACCGATATAGGGAAGCCGCCTCGCATTCCCTAGGTGGTTTGTCTTACAGTAGTAGATTACCGTTGTTCCCAATCTCCCAGAAAGTGATGATTCCCTGTGGCGCATAAACTGACAAACCTACTGACACCAGTCCCGTCCGATCTTGATATCGCGCAGGCCGCGACGCCCCTTCCCGTTGCCCAGATTGCTTCCGAAGCAGGCATTCTACCCGACGAACTGGAACTGTATGGGAAGTACAAGGCCAAAGTTCAGCTCTCAATCCGTGACCGCCTGAAAGACGTGAAAAACGGCAAGTACATTGTAGTAACGGCCATCACGCCGACTCCACTGGGCGAAGGCAAGACCACGACCACGGTTGGTCTCAGCCAGGCACTAGGAGCACACCTCGGCAAGAAGGTGTTCACTTGTATCCGGCAGCCAAGTCAGGGTCCGACGTTCGGCATCAAGGGCGGCGCGGCGGGCGGCGGTTACAGCCAGATCATCCCGATGGAAGAGTTCAACCTGCACCTGACCGGCGACAATCATGCCGTGACGGCTACCAATAACCTTCTGGCCGCGGCCATCGACGCGCGCATGCTCCACGAAAATGCGACGCCCGACGACGACACGCTGTTCAACCGCCTGTGCCCCGCCGCCAAGGACGGCAGCCGCAAGTTCACCTCCGTGATGCTGCGGCGTCTGCGCAAGCTGGGCATCGGCAAGACCAATCCGAACGATTTGACCAAGGAAGAGCGCAGCCAGTTCGCCCGCTTGGATATCGACCCGGCGTCGATCACCTGGCGCCGCGTGGTGGACACCAACGACCGCATGTTGCGCGAGATTACCGTGGGTCAGGGGGCGGAAGAAAAAGGCAACGCCCGAGTCACCGGCTTTGACATGGCCGTGGCCAGCGAGGTCATGGCCGTGTTGGCGCTGGCGACGGATTTGAGCGACTTGCGCGAACGGCTCGGCCGCATGGTGATCGGTTCCAGCCGCGCGGGCGTTCCCGTCACGGCCGACGACCTGGGTGCCGGCGGCGCGCTGACCGTCCTGATGAAGGACACCATCATGCCGAACCTCATGCAGACCATCGAGGGTACTCCGGCGTTTGTCCACGCGGGCCCGTTCGCCAACATCGCGCACGGCAACTCGTCAATCGTGGCGGATCAGCTCGCGCTCAAGCTGGTGGGTCCGGATGGCTACGTGCTCACGGAAGCCGGCTTCGGCGCGGATATGGGCATGGAAAAGTTCTGCAACATCAAGTGCCGCTACAGCGGACTAACGCCGGATTGCGTGGTGCTGGTGGCGACCATCCGCGCGCTCAAGATGCACGGCGGCGGACCCAAGGTCGTGGCGGGCAAGCCCCTGGCCCACGAGTACACGAATGAGAATCTGGAGCTGCTCGAAAAGGGTTGCAGTAATCTGCTGCGCCTGATCGGCAACGCACGTTCCTTCGGATTGCCGGTAGTGGTGGCGATCAACCGCTTCAAGGATGATACCGACGCCGAAGTCGCACTGGTACGGACGATCGCGAAGGCAGCCGGCGCCGAGGATGCGGTGGTGGCCAACCACTGGGCGGAAGGCGGCAAGGGTGCGGTGGGTTTGGCCGAAGCGGTCGTAGCCGCGTGCGCCAAGCCGCACAAATTCGAATTCCTCTACCCGCTGGATATGAGCATCAAGCAGAAGATCGAGATCATCGTGGAGAAGATGTACGGCGGAGCAGGCGTCGAGTATTCGCCGGAAGCCGAGAAAAAGATCGAACTGTACACGCGCCAGGGCTTCGACAAACTGCCCATCTGCATGGCCAAGACCCATCTCAGCTTGAGCCACGATCCGAACCTGAAGGGTGCACCCACGGGTTTCATCGTTCCGGTGCGCGACATCCGCGCCAGTGTGGGCGCGGGATTCCTGTATCCATTGCTGGGGACCATGAGCACGATGCCGGGCTTGTCCACGCGGCCGGGCTACTACGACATGGATATCGATGTGACGACGGGGAGAATCATCGGCCTCTCGTAGACTCTTTTAAACAACGACGCATGAACAAAGACGAAATCGTCTTGGCCAATCAGGAGTGTTTGTTTCCAGCGGTCTTTCACTACTACCGTGAGCCGCTGGTGCTTACGCGGGCCAAGGATCAATTCGTCTGGGATGCCGACGGGAACCAGTATCTGGATTTCTTCGGCGGCATCCTGACCGTCAGTGTTGGGCACTGTAATGAGCGCGTGAACGCGGCGGTGCACGCGCAGGTCGATAAACTCCAGCACGTTTCCACAGTGTTCGCCACCGAACCGCAGGCGGCACTGGCGCGCAAGATCGCGGACATAGCCCCGGGACCTGGCTGGAAATCTTTCTTCAGCACCAGCGGCACCGAAGCCAACGAAATGGCTATCCTCGCCGCGCGATGTTACACAGGTTCGTCGGAGATCATCGCGCTGCGGCATTCCTATCACGGACGCTCGGCGCTGGGGATGGGCGTGAGTGGCCAGTCAAGCTGGAGGATCGGTCCGCCGACACAAGCCGGGGTCACGTTCGCGCATAGCGCGTATTGTTACCGCTGTCCGTTCGGGCTGACGTATCCAAATTGCGAAGTGCGCTGCGCGCAGGACGTGAAGGACGTGATCCGCACCACGACCAGCGGTAAGATCGCGGGCATGATCGCCGAGCCGATTCAGGGCGTGGGGGGATTCATCACCCCGCCCAAGGAGTATTTCGAAATCGTCGCCAAGATCGTGCGCGAGCACGGGGGCCTCTTCATCAGCGACGAAGTGCAGACGGCGTGGGGACGCACGGGACACCGTTGGTGGGGCATCGAGCACTGGGGCGTCACGCCGGATGTGATCACCAGCGCCAAGGGACTGGCCAACGGATTCCCCATTGGACTCACGGCCGCGCGCGCTGAAGTGGCGGACAGCGTCGGCAAACTGACGATCTCGACTTTCGGCGGAGGCCCTGTGCCCGCGGCCGCGGCCAAAGCCGTGCTCGATTTCATCGAAGAAGAGAACCTGGCGGTGAATGCGGCGGAGACCGGCGGCTACTTGCGTGCGCGGCTCGAAGAGCTGAAGAACAAGCACGCGCTGATCGGCGACGTGCGCGGCATGGGGCTGATGCAGGCTCTTGAATTGGTCGACGACCGCAAGACCAAAGCTCCGGCGACGGCGGCGACACTGCGGGTGATGGAAGCAGCTCGCGAGAACCGGCTGCTCATCGGCCGCGGCGGCCTGGACGGCAACGTCCTGCGCATTTCCCCGCCCTTGAATGTCGGGCGAAGTGACGTGGACGATTTCATCCGCGCGATGGATGCGAGTTTGACGAAGGCAGCGGCCGGGTAGGGATCGTCTTGCTGCTCCTGGCCGTTCCACCAGTACTACAAGTCCCGCATGTGTCGGTAGTAAGTCAATGTGTCCGGTTTTATTCACACGTGATCTGTCCGGTTTCGTCTATTCATCCCGTTGCACCTCTACGGCTGGCCGAAGGAGGTTTTCTGGTTTTGGTTCTTAATGAGAGAAGAGTCGTAGGAGCGGTGGGAAA
>CAMAVI010000123.1 GCA_945861625.1 Candidatus Sulfopaludibacter sp. SbA3 | reverse complement strand
GCCGACTTGGGCCGCCTGGCTAACATCTCCAGTTTCTCCCGCTCTTCCACGCTGACTTGAAGCGGTTTCTTCGGTCGTCCCGTGCGCATACGCAAGTATGCACCATCCCCATTACTTATTCAATGTATTTCTAACTCAGGACACTAGGGATCCCCATCGTTCCCATGTTGTCGGCCGCCGAGATTCCCTTTAACCCTTTGGATGTTCTTGAATGCTTCTTCTGCTTTCAACGGTTGGTGCTGGCCTTAGCCAGATTCGCCGCCCATACTCTCATGAGCTGCGCGACCGCAAATCTGCCGGCACGGCGAGCCCTTTTGCTCGGCCGGGGCCCGCAAGTTACGTTACTATCGGGAAAAAGGAGCGGTCATGCGTATTTTCCCTTCCGCATTCATGGTCGGCCTGTCCTTGCTCTTCTGCGGTGCGTGCGCGGGCCCGCCGCCGGAATACCGGACGACCGCAACTGTGAAAGACATCATGGATTCCGTCGTCGATCCCAATGCCGACTATCTATTTGAATCCGTTTCCACCACTGTCACCGCCAAGGGAATCATCGAAAAGGCCCCGAAAACGGACGATGACTGGAAAGAAATGCGGCGGCACGCCGTGGCCCTGATGGAAGCCACCAACCTGCTGCAGATTCCGGGACGCTTGGTCGCGCAGCCGGGGGAAAGGTCCGAGAACCCGCGGATTGAGCTCTCCCCGGAAGTGATCAAGACGCTGATCGATTCGGATCGCGCCAGTTGGATCCAACACGCGCATACGCTGCACGACGCGACGACGGGAATGATGAAGGCAATCGCGGCGAGAAACGCCGAGCAAGTGGCGGCCGCCGGCGACGTGATCGACAAAGCCTGTGAAGGGTGCCACAAGCAGTACTGGTATCCGGAACAACGCAAGTAAACGGCTGTGGCGGTGCCGCGGGCAAGTGATGACCCCCTCTTTCCGGCACCCTCAATAAGCGGGCCGGGGCTCTTATTGAATGAGCCCCTTCCGCATCGCGAAGCGCACGATTTCCGTGGAACTGTGCAGCCCCAGTTTCTTCATGATGCGGCTGCGGTGGGCATCCACCGTGTAAACGCTGATATCCAGGTCTGTGGCGATTTCCTTAGCCACCTTCCCCTCGGCCAGCATCTGCATCACTTCGCGCTCCCTCGCGGTAAGCAGGTCGAAGGGATCCTCGGTCCGCTTGAACTCGTCCAAGACCGGTCGCGAAATCTCGGGGCTCAGGAATCCTTCGCCGTTGGCGACGGCGCGCACGGCTCTCAGCAGGTCATGGTCAATGGCGTCCTTCAACAGGTAGCCTTTCGCGCCCGCGCGAAGGGTCTCCCGCACATACACGGCATCTTTATGCATGCTGAGAACCAGGACGCCGCACTCCGGGCAGTTCTCCATGATCCTTCTGGTGGCTTCGACACCGTTGACGCGGGGCATCGCGATATCCATGATCACCAGATTCGGCTTGAGTTCCATGGTGCGCTGGACTGCCTCCACTCCATCGCCCGCTTCCCCCACAACTTCCATATCGGGCTGTTGGTTCAGGATCAGCTTGAATCCCTGGCGGACAATAGCGTGATCGTCGGCGAGCAAAATCCGGATCTTACGCATGAAGAACAGCCTTCGCCAAAGGAATCTCAACCGTGATGGCCACACCCTTCCCGGGTTGGGACTCCAACTGAAAATGCCCGCCGGCGGCACGGGCCCGCGCGCGCATGCCGGTTAGACCGAGGCTGATTCGCTGATCCGGAAGCGGCAACCCCTTCCCGTTATCGCGAATGGAGAGGCGCAGCCTGGAGCCGGCCGCGGTCAGATCCACGTGAACCTCGGTCGCGGCGGCGTGGCGCGCGATGTTCGTTAACGCTTCCTGCGTGATCCGGAATAATTGCGTTTCCTCCTCCTCGCCCAGCCGCTCCTGAAAAGATGAATTGTATTGAGCGAGGATCCCGGTTCGTTCCGCGAAGCCATTTACCAGCCATTGCAGGCTGGCGTCCAGCCCGAAATCGTCCAGCATGCTGGGCCTTAATAACTGCGAGACTTCGCGAACGTTTCCGACGGCGTCTTTCACCAGCGCGAGACAATCCTCCATCCGGCCGTCGTCAAATACTTGCTTGTGTTTCATGGCGACCAGGTTCGCTTCGATGGCGCTCAGGGTTTGCCCGAAATGGTCGTGCATCTCATGGGAGAGGCGGCGTGCCGTCGCCTCCTGGTCCGACATGACACGCGAGGAGAGGCGGGCCAGTTCGGCGGCTTGCCAGCTTAGCCGCCGGAACATGTTCAGCACGCTGCGCGCGGTAAAGATCGCTCCCGCCACTGCGACCACCAAGCCGATCGCCAGCAGGAACACGGAACTACGAATGCGCGAGGAGGCATTTTCGGTTTCGCGGCGCTGTGCGTCTCCTTTTGAGACGAAGCTGGAACTGGCCAAGTCCGCCAGGGAATCGAGAAGGACTTCATGCTTCTGGTAGAACGTTCGGGTAGGAGGTTGGCCCGAACGAAGAATCTCCCGGCCCTCGCCAATGAAGTCATTGGCGGACTGACGTACACGATTCCATAGAGCCGAGTCACGTGAAGCAATTCCGGCGGCGGTGGTCTCCCGCAACTCATTCTCTAGCGCATCCAGACGGCGAACCAGCACCTCCTGCTCCGCGCCCTTCCGGCCATCGACGAGATCGTAGAATACACTGCTCAGATTCCCCTCTTCGCCCTGGACTTTGTTGATCAGGCGGATGGTGGCATCCTCCTCGGCCACCAGAAGTTCGGCGCCGGATTCAACGGAGCGCATCGACTCAATCGCTACAAATCCCGACGCCAAAAGAAGAAGTACGAGCAGGGCGAATCCCGTGGACAGGGCCCAGAGCAGCGGCTTTCCAGTTTCGTGCTCGATCATCATCCACTTCAAGTCTCACATACTCCGGTCAAAGCGGGCCGCGTCTGTTGTTGGCAAGCGCGTGAGACACCGGGGAATCCCGCCGGGTCCGGATTCCCGCTACCGTCCCGCTACGGTAACGACCGCTTCCACCGCGAAGGCGCGCAATGCAACCAGTTGGCCCGGCATCAGCCCGAACCAGACCAGAACCACAAGACAAGCGGCCAGAGGCCACCGCTCGCGCGGCAAGGCATCTGGAACCGCCGCCCAGGCTGCCGCTGGAGCGCCCAGGAACAGGCGGGAGAACAGCCGGTACAAGTGATAGGCGTTGATCGCGATCGCGGTGGGCAGCAGGAACCCGATCACCGGATGCGCGGACAGCACGCCATGAATCAGCAAATCTTCACCGGGAAACCCGAGCGTCCCCGGCAAGCCAACCAGCGCAAATGCACTCACCGCGAAGAACACCGCGAGCCGCGGCATGGGTCCCGCCAGGCCGAGGAGCCGCTCTCCATCCAGAGGGAAATCGAGGCGCGCTTCCACGGCGCGAAAGATGGAGATCATCACCGTGGAAGTGAAGCCCAGTACGATCCATTGCGCCAGGGCTCCCATGACTCCTTCTGGGCGTGCGGTGACTAGCCCCGCGAAAATCGCCGCCGACTGGCTCACCAGGACGAGTGCCAGCAGGCGGCGGGGCGAGCGTTCCACCATCCCCATCACGGCCGTGTAGATTGCGGTGAACAGCGCCAGCCAGCACAACCAGCTTCGGGCATCCCGCGCGCTCTCCGGAAACATCGGGAGAGCGAAGCGAATCAACAGAAACACTCCCAGTTGAGCGCTCAACAGGAGCCCGGCGAATCCCAGGGGCCCCTTGTCGAGGCGCGAGGCAGCCACGCCGTGGAACGGGAACAAGCCCGTGCGTAAGATCGCGGCCAACACCAGAAGCATGCATGCCCCGGCGGGGCTGGATGTTTGCAGAAGCATGCCCACGGCCAGAAACAGCGTGCTGGCGGCGCTCTCCACCACGGCGAGCCGATTGCCCTCGCGCCCCGCGCTGGCCAGGGAGGGGGTGAGCCCCAAGATCCAACCGCCGAGAAAGACCGGCAAGCTGACGGCGCCGTAGGCCGCCAGCGTGCCCGCCATGAGGATTAGGATATGGGCAACCGAATGCGGATCGCTATCGCGACGGGGAGCGGAGATCAGCGTCACCAGCGCCAGCGCGGCGAATAGGGCCATGGTCACGGCATTGAGCGCAGTCGCTTGGAATACGGCCGGGATCCAGGGCTCGGACAGCGCGGCCCAACCCGCGCCGGCTAGTTCCCGCACGGTTGCCAGCGATAGCAGGAGAGAAGCAGCGGACGCCGTCACCGCAATCACCCGCGCGCGCGGGCGTGTTGCCGGCAACCGCGCCGCTAGCGCGGCTGCCAGCGGAACACCGACGCCAAGAGAGAGCCAAGGACCAGTGAGCTCAGCCATGAGAACTCTCCTTGGGGATCTTCGGCGTGAGGCGCAACTGCCGCTCGATCCTGTTCATCCACTGGGCAAACTTGCGCGGGGCGCCGGTCAGAAACCGGTCGATGATTGCGTCGTGGTGTCCGCGGTCGAGCGCGAGGCGGTACAGCCACAACTGCGCCCGCGGCGGCAAAAGCCGTCCGTAATGGGCTCCGGTGGGTGGAAGATGGCCGCCGGCCGCGGCGTGAAGGTGATGAAATTCATGGAGCGCCGAGGGAGCCTTGAGGAATTGCAGCGTGCGCACCACCGCGTGACCCACGATATGAATCAGCGGCAGCCAGGAAAAACCCAAACCAATTTCGACAAAGATCAGGCCCAGTTGGGAAACCGACGAATAGGCGAGTGACGTCTTTACGTCGCTGGCGACCCGCGCGACCATCGTCCCGTGAACCGCGCTCAATGCGCCGATCAACACCACCGCGCCGGACGCCACGGGCGAAGCCACCAGAACCGGCTGCAGGCGCAACAGCAGGTACGCGCCCGCATGCACGGAAATCGCCCCGTAAAAAATAGCGCTGGAGGGCGTGGGGCCTTCCATGGCCCGTGGCAGCCATCCGGAAAACGGCACCTGGGCCGACTTGCCCATCGCACCCAATAGCAACAGGAGCCCGATGATGGTCGCGTCACCGGCGGCGAGCGTCTCGCCGGCCAGAGACTGCCGCGGCCAATCGCCTTTGAATACGGATTGGTACAGCGTCGATCCAGCCCAATGATGCAGGAAGAAAGCGCCCGTTACGATGCCGATATCGCAACCCCTGTAGGTTGCGAAGACCCGCAAGGCGCTCTTCACGGGCTCCGGACGCTGCTGGAAGAAAGCGACAAGCAGCGTCGAGGTAACGCAGATGATTTCCCAGCCCCCAATCAAGAGATCCACCGAGCCGGCCGCGAAAACCAAGAAGCAGCCGAAAGCGAACAGGTGCAGAAGCAGGAAAAAACGCAGGAAGCCGGCTTCCCGGTGCAAGTATCTTCGCGAGAACACCGCGATAAGCCCGGTCATTCCCGCGGTGAGACCCAGCATCGGCAGCGATAACCGGTCCACGAAGAGCGCCAGGGGGATCTGGAATTCATGCACCTCATACCAGTTGCCGCTCCCCGCGCTCACCGAGGCCAGATCCGCCCACCACAGGGAGCCCGCCAGCCCCATCACCAGCGCGCCGCAAAATACGTAAGTCGCGTTCGCCAGCCGCGCGATTGTGTTTTCGGACAATTTCACACCGCTGAGCCACAGCAGCGCCATGCCCAGGAACACGCATCCGGGCGACAGCACCAGCAGCGTCAGAAGCAGTTGCGGAGGGATAGCGTCAAACACGTCCGTTTCCTCGGCGGGACGTCGGGCCCGCGACATGCGCGATTGGAAGGTGGTCGATTTTGCCGCGGAACCAGTCCGCCGAGATCTTAACGGAGGGGAGCGCTTCGAGCGTAGGACTCAGCATCTCCCATCCATCACCCCGCCGTACGTGCACGTCGCCAGTGCCGGGGTCAACGGTGGCCAGACGAATCCATCGGTTCTCCAGAAACTCAGCGAGTTCCGGATTGGCCGACATGACCTTCATGACGCGTGCCGGAGTGGTTTCCACGACAAAGAGAATTCGCACCGGCTCATGGACTTCGACCATCTGCCAGGGCAAACCCGTACGCAAGTCGCTGGCCGGGCCATTCATCACGCCGATCAAACCCGTGATGTTGTGCGGCAACTTGGTGCCGCAGCCATAGCGCTCGTTGTCGACGAATGAAAAGTAGTATTCCAGGCTGATTCCACCGCACACCGGGACCACCGCTCCCAGCAAGCGGGCCAGCGCATTGTCTTCTGGGTCCAAGGCGGCATCGTAGGAAACCAGGAAGGCACGGCGATCCAGGAACAGGCCGCGTGTCAGTTCGCGGCGGCCCACGATGCAGACCGCATTGGTGCAATGCCCGTACTCGGGACGGGGTTCCGAAAGACGCTCGGCGCGATCCTGCACGTGCAGCAAAGCCTTCCGCGGGCCTCCATGGGGAGACGCGGCTTCAAAGCGGCGGGCCCGTTCTTCGGCGTCGAAAGCTCGCGCCGCGTCAAAGAACTCGCGCAGCTTGGCCAGATCCGGGACATGGCTTAGCGGTACGCGTTCCAGATCGAAGAGCGTGATGTCGGCGTTCGACGTATCGTGGTAGCCGCCCACGAACCATGTGTCGGCGGGGATCGTAATGCCGCGCGTGAGCAACTGGCCGCGCACCTCCGGCGAATTCGCCATGGCCGCGAACGCCCGGCCATTCGGCCCACCGCGGCCGCCGCCGCAGGCGCCGCAATCGTGTGCGGATTCGTGCGGATTGTTCAAACTGGTGGAGCCGTGGCCCAGGACCGCCACCAGCCTCGCGAATCCTTCCCGCAAGCCGGCGTTCCCCAAGGTTCCGGCAACACGGTCCGTGGCCTCCTCCAGCGTGAAGCCCCGAAAGAGGCCGCTTTCCGGCGTTATGGATTCCGATTCGGACCGTTCAAAGGCCAGCTCGGTGGAGGGTCTAGGAATCCAGACTCTGTGCAAAGCCTTCGTCCATAATCCGTAGTGGCGCGGCGCGAGCACCCGCGTGACCAGCGGAAACAGCGAAACCGGCCAGAGAGCGGCCGTGCTCAACCAGCCGCGCACCAGCGCGCGCGAAAAGAGAGATGTGTGATGGAGCAAGCGAGCCCAAGTCCGCCGCCGGCGGACTCGCAACGCGTGGATATTGGAATGATGGCTAACGGGACGTTCGTGGACGGCATGCTGAGGCTTGACCACTACCGGGCACAGCGCCGCGCCATGAGCGTCGTCCATTCCGGTATAGTGCATCGCGACACCGAAGAAGCCCGCCGTACCGTGCGTTCGCACCTCCGGGGCAACTTCCTCCAGGTGCCGGCGTATGGATTCCTCCCGCTCATCGATGCAGAAGAATACGTCGGCGAAAGGCCGGACGCTCTGGCGAACAGGCGGATGCTCCCGCCGATGCCAGGCGACCGCCTGCAGTACGTCTTCTTCATGGCGGCGTTCGTAGGCAAGGTGCAACAGGCGCCGCCGCTCCAACGGATTGAACTCTTGTATTTCGTGCACCAAGCGCCGCTGCAAGGTGGGATTCCAATCCGCGAGATCAGGTTCCGCAACACCCAGCCGGCCAAGGGCGTCCCAAAGCGCCAGCGCGTCCGCCCGGCCCTGGGCGGGATGCGGCGCCGCCAGCTCACGAACGTTACGCGCCTGCCGGATTTCCTCTGCTCCCATTCCCAGCCGCCGCGCGACGCCCAATGCCGCCGCTGACTTCAGCGTGAGGCGGACAGCGAGGAACTCAAGGAGGGAACAAGGCAGGTGGATATACGGAAATAAACCAGGGTTGATTTCCAATTGGTGGAACGTGCCCGCCCAGCCCGGCAAAGCCAGCAACTCTCCCGCCAGAGCCGATTCCCATTCCTCTTCGGGCACCCCAAGCTGCGCCAACACCTCGATGACGACCTCTTCGGCGGATGAACCGCGCTCCAGTTGCTCGCGGAATGCTGCGTCCAAGCCCTCCAGATATTCCGGAAAGAGCGCCCCGCGCTGTGCCATGGCATCCCTGACCGCGCCCAAAAATCCCTTGTGCCGGTTCGGCATGGGCCAATAGGCGACACCTTGATCCAAGAACACGGCGGCAAGACGAATGAGGAGGGGGTGGATCACTTCATCAAGATCGACCTCCCCGAGTCGCGGCAACCCCACGGGCCGTCCCGGGTGAGATGGCGCGGCGGTGCGATCTTGACCGGCCAACTTCAGGCATATGGCATACAGCGCGTGTCCGCCGGACTCAAGAATGCCGGTTTCCTCCAGCACCCAGTCGACGGTTGCCGCGTCAAAGGACGCCTGCCCGCGCAGTAATAGGATGCCACGCAAAGTCCTGCGATCCAAGCGCCCCGGCAGGATTACTTCGTTCTCTTCACGATTGATTACATCCCATATGTCAGCTTCGAGAATCCGGCCACGAGCCAAGCACTGCCGGTAGGCTTCCTCGGCCATATAAGGCTCTGTTCCGAAGATGCTGGAGGCCTCGCCTATGGCCTTTTCAAACGGTAAGTGCTGAAACGCGTGCAGCGTATTGTGGTGAATGAAGACGCCAATGGGACCCTGCGTCGGCAACAGGTGGGCGGCGTGTTCCAGCGCATGCTTAAGCCTTAGAGACCGCGCCTCCTCCGAGGGAGACGCGAGCTGCGCCGAGTTCTCATGCTGGGCTTGCATTTGGATAAGAGGTGGCTGAGTGGCCTAGTGTCCTGAGTTAGAAATACATTGAATAAGTAATGGGGATGGTGCATACTTGCGTATGCGCACGGGACGACCGAAGAAACCGCTTCAAGTGTAGCGCACCCGGTTCTTTGGACACAACATTGTTCACGCTGCTATCGCCTGGAAGTGCTCGCGCCGGGCCTGGGCCGGTGAGCGGTAACCCAGCTTTGCCATCAACCATTGCTGGTTGTACTTTCTGATGAAATCGCCCACCGCTGAT
>CAMAVI010000122.1 GCA_945861625.1 Candidatus Sulfopaludibacter sp. SbA3 | reverse complement strand
TGTAATTAAGGAACGAGGAGTGTCTCAGCTATGTTGGCACGGAGGGGAGGAGCTCTTATGTTTAACGACATTATTGTAGTTCCTACCCCAGAACCGGCCACGTTCGGACTGATCGGTTTGGGTCTTGTCGGTGTTGCGTTGCGCTTGCGTAAGAAACGCGCTTAACAGGTTTGTGAGAATGATGAAAGGCCCGGTCTTCGGATCGGGCCTTTTGCTTTGTCTGGACTCTTGCTCGTCTAAAAGGTGAAGCGCAGTTGAAGCTCAACCCGGCGATTTGCCGATTGGGCCGATCCGTTGCCGAACCCGTTGTTCCCGAAGCGGCCGAAACCATTCGCAATTCCCTGTGCTTGCCCGAATTGCGGCGAGCTCAGCGTGCCCACGGGAGCGCCAGGGTTGACCATGTTGAGCAAGTTGCGAACATCGATGCTCGCCGTCAGATTGTAGCGGTGGTTGGTGGACGCGTTCCTCACAAAACCTCCCGGGCCACCGCCACCGCGTGGGCCGTTCCCACCGCCACCCCGCGTAGCCACTTCGCCGAATCCCCAGGTCCGGCCTATCCGCAAATTGATGGACAGATTGCCAAAGGCTTCGCCGTAATTGCGCGGAATGATCGTCTCGCCGGCGGCCGGCCGGGTGTTGAAATCGCCGTAGCGCGTCCGGACAACGTAGAGCGGGTTGCTGGCCGCGGTGGCAAACGAAGGACGGTCGTTGCCAATCGTGTCTCCGTTCAGGTCCCGGCCCACGACAATGTTGAAAGGCGCCGCGGAGGCGTAGCGGATCAGCGGGCTCAGGCGGATACCCAGCGGAGCCGAAATATTTCCGCCGATCAGGAAAGAATGGCGGATATCAAACTGGGCGCGGCCCCACTCCGTGGACAGATCGTAACTGCTGGAGGGAAACGTATTGACGCCATCCGTGTTGGAGTGAGCCGTACCCAGCGAGTAGAATCCGAACATCGAGTGCCGCGCGTTGAACCTGGCATTGACACGGGTGAAAAGCTGGCTGTACTTGAACAAGCCACCGGATTCGAATTGATACAGCGGGCCCGCGAAGCCGATATTGCGCGTGCGCAACTGGTGGACGCCGCGCGAATTACTGTAGTTCAGCGAAAGCGTCATATTCTTGGGCAACTGCCGTTCGATTCCGAAGGACGTTTGCAGAATGCGCGGGGACATTAGGCCTGGGTCGATGCGGTAGGTGGCGGAGGGCTGCCCGCCGAGCTGCGTGAGCGATGGGATTCCCGTGCAACTGGCCGCCAGGTCCTCCGGCCGGACGCAGGCGAAGCCGGGGTTATTGACGACGTAGCGCTGTTGCGTGATTCCGTCAAACTGCTGGGCCGTGAAAGACTGGCTGATGTTCAGGCGGTCATAAAAGATGCCAAATCCCCCGCGCACTACGGTCTTGGGCGTACGCGAGCGGCCCTTACCGGGGCCGCTGCCCCCAATGCCCCAGGAGAAGCCCACTCGCGGAGCCAGATTCGCCGAGTCGCTGATATTCGTCTGAATCTCATAGCGCAGACCCAGGCTCAGCGTGAAGTTGGGTCTTAGCCGCCAGTCGTCTTGAATAAAAGGCGCGGCATCCACCTGGTTCACGCCGACGAAAGGATTGCCGGCGGTCAGCGCGTATTGGAACGGTCCGCCGCCGCTGGCAATGATCTGGGGCATGGTGAAATTGCTAGCCAGACCGCGGACGGTCGCCGCATAGGCGTCAATCGAGGCGTAGCTGAAGGTGCCATTAAAATTCTGATCGGCGCGGTTGCTTTCGAGCGCACCCCGGATGCGCACGCCTGCCTTGATAAAGTGGGTGCCGCGAGTCAGGCTCGCGTAGTTCTGATATTCGTAGCTATCCTGGCGGTTCAAGCCGTAATTGATGGTGGCCGCTCCGCCAGTGAACGCGCCGGACGCGGAAATCGTGGGGCTCCCGCTGTGTCCCGTGGTGGTGGTTCCGGTTCGCGTGTACTGAAAGCGGGATTCATTGACGGTTGTAGCATTCACCACCCAGGTGCCGGTGAGCTGCGCCGATTGATTGGTGTTCTGCTCGTTGGTCGCCTGCGTGGGCAGGCTGAATTGTCCCACGCCCGTGTTCTCCGAGCGGGTATCGGTCCAGGTGTAGCGCGCCTGAAGCGTGACGGCGTTCCCCAACTGGTAGTCGATCCGCGGGCTGATGGAACGGCGGGTGGTGGGCGTGGAAACGTTTTCGATGCGTTGTGTCAAGCCGAAATTGGGGCCCAGCAGGTTGGCGCGAACCAGAACCTGGTCATCGCGGTAACGATCGTTGAAATCGAGAAAAAAGGAACTTTTCTTGTTGATCGCTCCGCCGACATTGCCCTGGAATTGGCGGCTCAGAAACGACGGTTTGCTGGTGGCATACGGATTGCGCGCATCCAGCGCCGCTGTGTCCACCTGATACAGCACCATGCCGTGCAGCTTGTCGGTTCCGGGCTTGGTCAGGATTTCCACCCGGCCGTAGCCGATCCGGTCGAATTCAGCCGAAAACGGATTGGAGTTGACGCGGATCTCGCGGATGGAACTCTTGGGCGGCACCTGCCCGTTGCTGAATCCATCCACGAAGAGTTGGCCGCCGTCTGGTCCGGCGGAGGGTCCGGCCAAGGCTTGCAGGTCGCTGGCCAGGTTGTCGGGGTCGTCGGAAAGGATGTCCAGATCCGAACCGCTGAGCACGGTAGCACTGGCGTTGCCGGCGGGATCGGTACTCATCTGCGGCTCGTCCGTAACGGTGATCTCCTGAATATCGGCGGCCAACAGCAAGGAGGCATCCACGATGGCTGCCCGCGCCGGGGACAAGTCAAGATCGCTCTTCTCAAACACAGCAAAACCGGGGGCCGCGACGCGAATCGTGTGCAATCCGGTCGGCAAGCCGATGATTGTGTATGTTCCGTTCCCGGTGCTGGTGACCACGCGAACGGCTCCTCCCGGTCCCGTGACTGTGACCGTAGCGCCGGGTATCCCCGCGCCCGAAGGGTCGGTCAAAATGCCTCGGATGCTGGCGGGCGCCTGGGCCAGAAGCGCCGCCGCCATTGGCATGATGAGCGTGTACGCACGGAGCGCTCTTGGCAAATAGGACATTAATAATTACAAGTGTACTTCCTGTACTACGTCATTACGTGGATTGAGGTTACCGGCGTGGCCGCTTTTCTATTGCGGTACGGCGCCCCGCAGGCTCACGGGCGGAAAGTAAATACCCTTCTGCTCGCGTTGCCACCAGGCCCCGGTGCGGGCGCGGGTTTGGGAATCCGTAAAGGTGTACTGGTAAACGGTGGCGCGAATGTAGCGCGGCGGCTGGGCAGGGAAGGGGTTGTAGGCCAGCAATCCGGCGACCTCTTCGGAGCCTTGCAACAGACGCACGGCGAGACTCACAAACCAAGGATTGGATTGATAATTGCCGAGCGCGGCGAACCACATCTGCCAATCCAGCCGCGGCTGGTAGGGCGCCACCCAGCGCGGCGCCTGAGCGATCTTTCCCGGCTTGTATTGAAACTCATAAGCAGTCCAGGCTTCTCCATCGGCAGAGCCTTCCAGAATAATCTCATTGCGTTGCGTGGTCATCACCGCGAACAACCCGTAGTCGTTGACGATACGCAAAGGAGTCGTATAACGGAGAATGGCGGTGAATGGCGCGGGCAGGCGTCCCCGCAAGGATTCGGCCATGTGCAGGACGCTCAGCACAAGTACCACTGCGGCCACGGCCCACGCCGCCGCCCTTCCGGCCGGTCCGCGCGCCAGCGTCTCCCGGTTCTGGCGGGGGACGAATCGCAAGAGCGCCTGGTCATCAAACAGGAACCAACAGAGCGCGAGTGTCAGCAGGTTGAAATACGTATAGTTGCCGGTGGCGAGAATCAGAATCTGCAGGGCGATCAGCCAGCATGCCGCCGTAATTCTCAGCCGCCGCGGGAACAAAATCAGGAAGGGAATAAGGAGCTCACTGCCCAGCGTGGCAGCAGTCGCGAAATGCTGGAACCCGGAGGGGAGCTTATCCGCATACCATGCCCCCACCGTAGGCAAAGGTTGCGTGTGCCAGTGGAACCCGAGGGCGGAGAAGTTGCGCCAGTTGGGATCGCCGCTCAAAAGTTTCACGGCGCCGGACAGGAAGAACAGCCGGAACGTCAGCCAGCGGAATAGCCAGGGGACGATGCGGTTCCGGCCAAGGAAGATCGCCAGGAATCCTGCTTCGAGCAACAGCATGTCCCATTGAAAGGCGAGAAAATCCTGTCCCACCGCGACCAGGGAGAGGTGCAGGACAAACAGCAGTACCAGGATGAACCGCTCGAATTTGCCGTTCGTGAAACCGGTGAGAAACAACATCGCTGCCAGAACCACGCCCGCAAAGCAGACAGCGGTGAGAGTGTTGTCGTCGGCGCCAAGCCAGAATATGCTCGGGACCGCTAGAAATCGAATGGGTGATCCGGTAGCGTCCAGCGAACCCAGAAACCGCACCACTGGTGCAATTCCGCGTTCGCCGAACAAGCCTACGATCTGGAAGGCCAGCGACCCGAACGCAAGAGCGTAGATGGCCGCCAAAGCACGCAGGAACAGCCATTGCGTGGCGGCGAAACGAGCGGGTTCGATACGCGTACCGAAGGCTAAGCGCGTGACGTGATGAAAAAAGCTCCGCCGACGAGCGATGAAGCGATAGGCAAACTCGCTCGGGCCGGAGACCCATCCGTATAACTTTTCTTTGTCCAGCGTCTTGAAAACCGCACGGGCGCCGCTGATCACGGTGCCGTCCGGATGGACCAATTGCACCGACTCCGCGTAATCTTCGGTGGGAATCTGGGGGAAACGGTTGCCCACTTCTTGCGAGGCCAGGTACTCGACACGATCACCGGTCAACTGGCGCCAGTAATCAATCCAGATGCGGCAGAAACCGCACTTGCCATCGAAGATGAGGATCGGCTTTTCGGCGGCCACCAAAGCCCGCTACTGAGCCAGCAGCGGGATGTCCTTCGCCGCTTTCGGTTCCGGGATCGTCTTAATGTAGGCGTAGATGTCGGTTAGTTCCTGATCCGACAAAACCTTGGCGCGAAACGGAGGCATGCCGCCCGATGGCGGATTCCGCACAAAGGCGATAAAGCCGGCCAACGGGAAACGGATCTGCGCCAATCGCGGGCCGGCCGTGCCGCCCTGGCCTACGTAGCCATGGCATTGATAGCAGCCGTCTTTTTCATACAGACGTTTACCATTAGTCACGTCGCCCGCTTTAGTCTGCGCGAAAGCGCTCGTCGTTAGCAGAGAAGCGAGCAGTGAAATTAAGATCAAGTATTTTGTCATCGGGTTCGGTTCCTTACCGCTACCTGGGCTGTGTCACGACATCGAGCAGCGCCGGACGGCCCTTCTTCACCTGCTCGAGCGCACGCTTGATCGCCGGGCCGAGTTCGTTCGGATTGCTGATGGGCCCCTCGGCATACTGCCCGTAGCCCTTGGCGATCGACGCGTAATCGATGGCCGGTCCGTCGAGTTCCGTACCGATATTCGAAGTGGAAGGATCGCGGTCGTATTTGGCGGCAAGCAAGGCCAGGAACATGCGCTCCTCGTGATAGGCGCGGTTGTTGTGCATCACCGTCAACAGCGGAATGTTGTGGTGCGAGGCCGTCCACAGCACGCCCGGCGCGTAGTTGAGGTCGCCGTCGCACTGGATGTTGACGCTGAGGCGTCCGTGCTTCTTGTTGGCCAGCGCCGCGCCCACGGCAGCGGGCATGTTGTAGCCAATTCCCGCGCCGCCCTGCGTTCCGATGTACTGATAGTGCTTGTCGAACTTCCACAAGCGCGTGGGCCAGGAACTGGCGAAACGGTCATTGCCAACCAGCGACCAGTCTTCGTTCTTGATCTGCGCGTACAACTCCTGCGCCATGCGGGCGGTGGAAATCGGGCTGGCGTCCCAGCCCACGGCCGCCAATTCACGGTCACGCTGGTGGGCCTGCCGGTTGAGTTCGGCGACCTTCTTGCCACGTGCCTCGATGGCAATCCGGCGGTCGGCGGTCAGCAGCTTCTTGACGGCTTCGGTCAATTCGGGCAACGTTGCTTCCGGATCTCCGGTGATGGCCAGGTCGGACTCGACGTAGCGGAAGAAGTCCTGATAGTTGGATTTGTGATTTAGCTCGATCGCCGAAATCGTAATGACCTTGGTTCCGGGCTTGGTCTTGGGCTCCGTCTCCATGCCGAACTTGTTCAGCCCGGTCATCTTGTTCAAGATGCCCCAGAAATCCTGGACTTCAAGCCCCAAAACCAGGTCCGCATCGGAAACATTCGGATACGCAATCACCGCGCCGTTGCTGCCGTACATGGGGTGCGTCGACGGGAAGTTCATGCGCATCCGTGTGTCCATGACCTTGCACTGCAGAACGTCCGCCAACTCCACCAGGTTCTTCATGCCCTGCGGCGTGCGGGCCACGCGTCCGGCCACGATCACGGGATTCTCGGCGGCCACCAGCATCTTCGCGGCTGCCATGACGGCGCTGGTTTCGCCAATCGGCGGCGCTGTCGTGACCAGCTTGGGAATCCGCAGATGTTTTTCGGTGATGGGTTCTTCCTGCAACACACCATCGGCCACAATGACCACCGGTTCGTTGGGAGGCGTCATCGCAATCTTGTAAGCGCGCACAGCCGATTCGGCGAAGTGGCTGAGCGATACCGGCGCATCATCCCACTTGGTGTAGTCGCGCACCATGGCGGCGGCGTCCTGCACGCTGTGCACCCACTCGGCGTTGCCGCGGCGGAAGTTCGCGTCCAGGATATTGCCGAGCACGATGTACACCGGCACGCGGTCGCAATACGCGTTGTAGATGGCCATAGACGCGTGCTGAAGCCCGACCGTGCCGTGCGCCATGATCAGCATGGGCTTGCCTTCGATCTTGGCGTAGCCGTGGGCCATGGCGACCGACGATTCCTCGTGGCAACACGTAATCCACTCCGGGCTCTTGTTGCCGCCGTAGTTGATGAAGGATTCCTGGAGCCCGCGGAAGGCCGAGCCCGGATTCGCCGCGCAGTATTCAAAGCCCAGTGACTTGAGGACGTCCGTCATGAAGTCCGAGCCGGGCTTCTGATTGCTGGTGACCTCCGCGTTGGAGCCGGTTTCCGGCTTCAGCGTGGCCTGTTGCGCCATGGCGATGGGACCCGTGGCGGCCAATCCGGCCGCGCCCGTGGCAGCGTTCTTGAGGAACCCCCGCCGGTCAGACTTCCTAGTCTTGTCCGTTGTTTGATCCATGAGTGGTTCGCCTCCTGCTCAAAAAGCGTGATTATTAGCCATTATGCCATGTGCTGACTCAATCGATTAAGGTTCCAAGTCGCGCCAGCACTTCGTCAACAATAAACGGTGGAACCTTCTCGATGAAACGGGCTTGACGGGCCTGGAGATCAAGTACGCGCGCTTGATTACAAAGAATTACACCTACAGTTCGAGTGCCCGCACCACTCAAGGAAACCGCAAAACCGGCGTGTCGAGCGAAACTGCCGCCTTGCGTGATCGGGCAAACCAACGGAGTGCCCAGCATATTAAACGCTGCCCGCGATACGATCACGACGAAACGCGATCCGGCTTGTTCGCGGCCTTGGGTGGGATTTAGATCGACGTGGTAGATGTCGCCGCGATTCACCTACACGGCCTCTCGTCCCACGTCCGGTGCGTTCAGCCATGCTTTGTCTTCGTCAGACAGTGGAGTACCCGGATCGCACTGGGCGACGAGGTCAGCAAGTTTGTAACGTCCTTTGTGGCCTTGCGGCTCTTCCAGCCCGGCAAGGTTTCTCAGCCAAGCTTCAAGCGTGAGCCCTTGTGCGGCTGCCTTGGCTTGCAGTGCGGCCGCCTGATCGTCCGGGATTTGGATCAAAATCATGGGTTGATCTCTCTTTTCAGGATAGCTCGCCATGTCACGGCCGTGGAGGAGCTGGTTCTTTGCTGAGCAGAGCGCACAGGCCAACTGCGGTTCTTACACGTACCGAGCATGATGTGCGGTTTCTTCTCTTCGCATCGGAACTGCCTCAAGGCCGAGCGACTTGAGGACGTCCGTCATCAAGTCCGAGCCCGGCTTCACATTGCTGGTGACTTCCACATTGGAGCCGGGTTTCCAGCTTCAGCGTGGCCTGTTGGGCCATGGCGATAGGAGCCGTGGCGGCCAATCCAGCCGCGCCTGTGGCAGCGTTTTTGAGGAACCCCCGCCGGTCAGACTGCTTGGTCTTGTCCGTTGTTTGATCCATGAGTGGTTCGCCTCCTGCTCAAAAAGCGTGATTATTAGCCATTATGGCATGTGCTGAAGGGCAGGGTAACTTCCTTGAACAAGGACTTCTGGCCCGCTTCAGGAATGCGGGCCCGTGACGAGATCCATAGACCCCTGGCCGCTGATCGCGAGCTATCGGCCAGCGACTAGCGGATGGGGGCCCGGACCTGTCGCCTTGTAGTGAACGCGAAACGATTCCGGGGTGAAGACGAACGGAATTCCGGGTTGAACGCGAACGGTTTTCGCAGTGGGCCGGAACGGTTTTCGCGATGGCCCGGAATGATTTCCACAGTGCTGTGGCGCTGGACATGAACTCGGCACAATGGGCCCTCCCAAGGGAGGACCAGGGTGCCGGCGAGGAGATTGTCCCATACGGAAGATTCGGGAGGTGATGCGCCTCCGATATGAACTCAAACTGGGCTACCGGCAGACCGGGCGAAGTTGCGCGAATCGCGGTGAGCACGGTGCGCAAGTACCTGATGCGGGCTGAGGCGGCGGGCCTCACATGGTCATTGCCGGCGGATTGGGATGAAGCGAAGCTGACCGCGACGCTGTTCCCACGGCCGGACGGTTGCCGAGCGCCGACAACGCGGCGCGCACCGCGCCGAACTTCGCCGCTGTGGACACGCCGCTTGCCGCCCGTTTGCCCCGTGCCACAGAATTCGAGTAAGATTGACGAGTGATCGGGAATCTTCTCAGAGATGTCCCGTGTTCGTGAGGCCTCCTCGCAGGCAGAAAGAGAGCATCAGTGCCAGACATTAAAGGATTTGCAGACGTTAAGGCAGCGTAAATCAATAACCTTTACATCTAACGGTTGTGCTTGGATGGATCGTGTAGTTCCATTCGCCATGAAATGTGTCGGGCTTCAGATGGACATGGGCAAACTCTTCATCCGTGATTTTGCGCCCAACGGGGTACTTGCGGT
>CAMAVI010000121.1 GCA_945861625.1 Candidatus Sulfopaludibacter sp. SbA3 | reverse complement strand
GTTTGAGTCGAACATCTTTTCCGTGAATGGCCGCACCCAGCGATCCTCGATCAAATCGCGCAGGGCGGATTCGCCGTCCCGGCCGACCGGAATATCGAGCGACACCGGTTCCCGCGAAATCGCCTTCAACTCCTCCACTTTTTGCTCCGTGGTCTGCATGCGGGCGCCGATCTCCTTGTTGGTCGGGGTCCGGCCTAATTCTTTTTCCAAGTCGCGCGATGTCCGAATGAATTTGCTCAAGCTCTCATTCATGTGTACCGGGATCCGGATGGTGCGCGACTGGTCAGCGATGGCCCGGCTGATGGACTGCCGGATCCACCACGTCGCGTACGTTGAAAACTTGTATCCCAGGTGGTAGTTGAATTTGTCGGCGGCGCGCATCAGGCCCACGTTGCCTTCTTGGATCAAGTCCAGCAAGTGCAAGCCACGGTTGATATATTTTTTGGCGACAGACACGACCAGGCGGAGATTCGCTTCTACCAGCGAATTTTTCGCTGCTTCGGCTTCCGCCTGACCTTCCTCAAGAGTTTTCAGGCAGCGGCGCAAGTCGGAAATGTTCCCGCCAAGCGCATTCTCGCGATCCTTCAACGTGCGCTTCAACTCACGGACCATTGCCCGCTTCGCTTCCAGCCGAGGGGTAGCGTCGATTGCACTCAGCTCCTGAATCGCACCAGTATAGGCGTTGCTGAAAGCGGCCCATTGCGTTTGCGTAAAGGGAACCACGCGGATCGCCTGCGATAGTTTCACTTGCGCGCGAGCCTGCTTGCCGCGCAACTTGGCCCGCACATGAACGTGGCGCTGTGACATCGCCGTGGCTTGTGCTTCGATCGCCTTCAGGTCGCGATCCAGCCGCGCCACCTTGGCCAGCCGCCGCAATGCCTCGGTGCGCTTTTTGTCCTTCGCGGCTTCATCGGCGGCGCCGATCTCCAGAATTCCGTCGAGCCGGATCGTGGCGCTCTTCGCACCCTCGTGTAGCTCCACGGCCATGTGTTGAACCAGCGGCGAGCGCGAGAGTACTTTTCGGGATCGCAACTTTCCGCGCTCCATGCGCTTGGCCAAGTGAATCTCGCCTTGCCGCGTCAGCAGCGAAACCGATCCCATTTCCCGCAGATAAACCCTTACCGGGTCGTCTGTGGAGGGGGCTTCGCCGGCTACGGCAATGTCTTCACTTCCCTCCAGCTCGGCATCGGCAAACTCAGACGGCTCTAAGGCTTCGTCAATCCCGGCCGGGAAAGAGTCCATCTGTTCCGTCAACGTGTTTTCGTTAAACTGTTCCATTTGTTTCGGCGAACCGCCTGTTTTCTTAGACTTGCGAAGCCACAATTGGTTAGTCCCGCGTCTCTCTTCTTGCTCCCTGTCCATTGGATGCACGGGGATGGCTATCCGTTCCACCTCCTTGCTATCGCGCAGGCTGAATCCGTCCGTGCGCTAACATCTTATATGTGACTCGATGTGGGGCTTTCTTGCGGCTGGCGGCCGCATGGACGACGACCGTGCTCTCTTGGGCGCAGCCCGGCCTCATCCGCGTCAAAGTGGATGCCACGGACGCTCCCCGTAAACTCATTCACGTTCAGTTGAACGTACCCGCGGCGCCCGGTCCCGTTACTCTGCTGTACCCGCAATGGATTCCCGGCGAACATGGGCCCACGGGTCCTATCGCCGACATGGTGAATCTCAAGATCTCCTCCCGCGGACGACCGGTTCCATGGAAACGTGACGCGACGAACTTGTTCGCCTTCCACGTCACGCAGCCGCCGGGCGGCGCCGCCCTGGACGTCTCCTTCGATTTCATTTCTCCCGTCGGCGCGGGTGGGTTTTCCGCCGGCTCCTCCATGACCACGCAGCTTGCGGTTTTGAGCTGGAACCAGTACGTCATGTATCCAGAAGGCATGCGCGCCGACCAACTGCGCTATCAGGCGACGCTCCGTCTGCCGCGTGGCTGGCAGTATGGGACGGCGCTCCCGTTGCAGCGCGAGTCGAGTGATGGAATCGAGTTCCAGCCCGTCTCGCTCACCACGCTTGTGGATTCGCCCGTTTCCGCGGGCGCGCATTACAAGACGATTGAATTTGGAGTCTTCGACGGTATTCCTCACTACATGCATATCGCGGCCGATAGCGATCGCGCGATCGAGGTCCGGCCTGAGTTCATAAAGCAGTTTCAGCGCCTGATTGCCGAGGCCGGCGCCTTGTTCGGAACCCGGCATTACCGCGGCTATCATTTCTTGTTGACTTTGAGCGACCACGTGGCCAGCTTCGGCCTGGAGCATCACGAATCGAGCGACGATCGTCTGGACGAACGCACCCTCACCGACGACGGCCTGCGGAGCTATCACGCCGAACTTCTACCGCACGAGTACGTGCATTCCTGGAACGGAAAATACCGGCGACCGGCGGGTCTTGCCACCAAAGACTACAGTCAACCGATGCAGGGCGATCTATTGTGGGTCTACGAAGGGTTGACCGAGTACTTGGGCGCGGTGCTCGCACTGCGCAGCGGCATGGAGACGCCGGAGTTGTTCCGCGACCGCTTGGCGGTGTTGGCCGCGCATCTCGAACACGAATCCGGACGCGCCTGGCGGCCGCTTTCCGATACGTCGATTTCCGGGCAGATCCTCTACGGTGCGCGCGGCGACTACGCGGCGCTTCGGCGGGGAACGGATTTCTATGGCGAAGGCCAGTTGGTGTGGCTCGAAGTAGATACGCTGATCCGCCGGCTGAGCCGCGGACAGAAATCGCTTGACGATTTTTGCCGGGTCTTCTTCGGGCCGGGTCCGGAAACGCAATCTGGGCCGTCGGTGAATCCCTACACGTTGGACGATTTGATCGCGGCCTTGCATTCCGTTCAGCCGAACAATTGGGCCGCATTTTTCCGGCGGCGCGTGGATATGGTGCGCCCGCGCGCGGCTGTTCAGGGTCTGGAAAATGCGGGATGGCGAGTGACGTATGACGACCACCGCTCCGATTACTGGTCCGCCGAAGAAGAACACAGCAAGGCAACCGATCTGACTTTGTCGCTCGGGTTGGTTGTGAAGAGCGAGGGCGCCGTGGATGACGTGGAGATTGGCGGACCCGCGCAGAAGGGCGGGATCGCGCCGGGTGTCAAAATTACTTCCGTGAACGGCCGGCAATTCAGCGCCGGCGCGTTGCGGGAAGCGGTGCAAAAGTCAGCCGCCAGCGGCGAACTGATCGAGCTTGTGGCGAAAGACGGCGAGTATGCCAGCACCTATTGGATCGACTATCACGGAGGCGAGAAGTATCCGCATCTGGACCGGCAGATCGGAAAGAACGATCTGCTGCGTGCCATTGGGCAGCCGCGCGCGGAAACGTCTGCTGCTCCGTAACCTCACAGCCCCTGAGTTTTATAAACCCATAATGTGATAGCCGGCGTCAGCGAAGAGAACATCGCCGGTCACGCCACGGCCCAGGTCGCTTGCCAGGAACACAGCCAGATCGGCCACTTCCGCCGGTGTCACATTCCGCCGCATGGGAGCGTGCGCCGCCACGGCATCCAGCACTGTAGAGAAATCCTTAATTCCGCGAGCGGCGGCGGTCTTGACCGGCCCCGCCGAGATCGCGTTGACGCGAATGTTCTGAGGCCCGAGATCCGCGGCCAGGTACCGCACCGCTGCTTCCAGAGCGGCCTTGGCCACGCCCATCACGTTGTAGTTGGTGACCACGCGGGACGACCCCAAGTACGTCAGCGTCATCATGGACCCGCCGTTGGTCATCTTGCCTGCCGCGGCGCGCGCAACCGCCACCATCGAGTAAGCACTGACGTTCTGGGCAAGCAAGTAGCCGTCGCGCGAGGTTTCGACAAACGGGCGCGCAAGATCTGCCTGACTAGCGAACGCGATGCTGTGTACGACCGTGTCCAGACGCTCTTCCGTGGCCAGAGTTTCTGTCAGTTTCGCCAGATCTTCGTCACGCGTGACGTCGCACTCGAACACGCGGGCCGCGCCCAGCGAGGCGCCCAACTCTTCCACGGATTTCCGCAGGCGCTCGCCTTGGTACGTCAGCAGCAGCCGCGCTCCTTCGCGTTGAAACGCCTGCGCGATGGCATGGGCCAGGCTCCAGCGGTTTGCGACTCCAAGAATGAGCGCCGTTTTTCCTTCCAGTAATTGGGACATGAAACCGCATTGTACACTACGACATGTAGTCTTCTCTGGTCTTGGATCTCTCTACTCCACTCATGTATCTGAAAGGCGTGGGGCCGGCGCGCGCCGCCATGCTGGAAACCAAGGGTCTCAAGACCGTGGAGGATCTGCTGACCTGCGCTCCCTTCCGTTACGAAGACCGCAGCAACGTGAAGACCATTCGCGATCTGGCGCCCGGTGAGATGGCAACGGTGCTCGCGGAGGTGCGGTCCTCCAAGGTTGCCGGCTTCCGCCGCCGGAACCTGGGATTGTTTCAAGCTACCTTTACCGACGATTCACGCGGCGTGCTGGCCGGCAAGTGGTTTCATGGAGCTTACCTTGCCGACATTCTCACACCCGGCCAGAAAGTAGCGCTCTACGGAAAGGTCGAGTTCGACTCGTACTCGGGACATCTTGCGATGATGCATCCGGAATATGAAATTCTGAGCGACGAAGAGGACGGCAGCGACAATTCGCTGCACACCGGCCGCATCGTACCGATCTATGAAGCGGCGGGTAAAGTGGCGACGCGCGCCTTGCGCACGCTCACGCATCGCATCCTGGAAGGCTTAGCGCCTCTTCGGGATGACCCTCTGCCTCCGCATATCCGGGACCGCATGAAGCTGCCGGACCGCTGGACGGCGATCCAGGACTTGCATTTTCCGCCGACCGGTTCGGACCTCAGGGTTCTCAATGCGTTTCGTTCTCCGGCGCAGTACCGCCTGATCTTCGAGGAATTCTTCTGGCTCGAATGCGGCCTGGAACTGAAGCGCGCCAAGGCCCGGCTGCAGCCAGGCATCTGGTTCCAGTTGACGGACCGCGTGCGCGAGCGCATCAAAGAAATGCTGCCGTTCCGGCCCACGGGCGCGCAGAAGCGCGTGCTCTCCGAGATCGCAACGGACATGGCGGCGTCGCATCCTATGTACCGGCTGTTGCAGGGCGATGTCGGCAGCGGGAAGACACTGGTCGCCGCGGAAGCCGCGGTGATCGCCATCGAGAACGGCTACCAGGTAGCGGTGTTGGCGCCGACGGAAATCCTCGCGACACAACACTATTTCTATTTCAAGAAACTGTTCCAGAAGCTCGGCTACGTAACGATTCTGGTCACCGGCTCGGTTTCGGCGCGCGACAAGCAGCAGCTGAAGAAGCTGGCCGCGGCGGGTCTGGCGCATGTGGTTGTAGGAACGCACGCGCTTCTGGAAGCTGATGTTATATTCAAGCGCCTGGGGCTGGCCATCGTCGATGAGCAGCACCGCTTCGGTGTGGAACAGCGGCAGGCGCTGCTGGAGAAGGGAATCGACAAAGATACACCACCGGATGTGCTGGTGATGACCGCCACGCCGATTCCTCGCACGCTGGCGCTGACCGTCTATGGCGACCTGGATGTCAGTGTAATCGATGAGATGCCGCCGGGCCGCAAGCCGATTGTCACCAAACAGGTCACGGAGGATAAGATCGAGCAGGTGTACAGTTTCCTCCAGCAGCAGGTAGCGCAGGGCCGCCAGGCCTACGTTGTTTATCCGGTGATCGAGGAATCGGAAGCGCAAGCGATGAAAGCCGCGCAGAAAATGCACGGCCAGCTCTCGCGTATTGTATTTCCAGATTTGCGTGTCGGTCTGCTGCACGGCAAGCTGAAGCCCGCCGAGAAAGAAGCGGCGATGGACCGGTTTCAGCGCGGCGAAATCGACATCCTGGTGTCCACCACCGTGATCGAAGTGGGCGTTGACGTACCCAATGCCACGGTGATGGTGATCGAACAGGCGGAACGCTTCGGTCTCGCGCAGATGCACCAGTTGCGTGGGCGCGTCGGACGTGGCGCGGACCAGAGCTACTGCATTCTGGTCACCGGTAAGCTGAGTGAACTCGGACGCGAGCGCATTCGCACGCTGGTCGAATCCTGCGACGGGTTCTACATCGCCGAGATGGATATGAATCTGCGCGGTCCGGGCGAATTTTTCGGCACGCGTCAATCCGGCCTGCCCGCGTTGTGCATCGGCAGTATTATTCGCGATGCGGACGTGCTGGAAGTTGCCCGCAATGAGGCGGCGGCGTTTGTGGCCCATCCGCCTTCCGATGACGCGCTGCGGCGCGCGGCCGTATTCATTCGCGACCACTGGCAGCGGCGTTACGGATTGGTGCAGGTAGGCTAGCCTTCATGCGAGTGATCGGGGGAGAGTTTCGCAGCCGTTTACTGAAGAGTCTGCCTGGCCTGGATGTGCGGCCCACGCCCGATCGTCTACGGGAAGCGCTGTTCAGTATTCTTACCCCGCGTATCGAAGGCGCTGTGTTCGTGGATCTCTACGCCGGGACCGGCGCTGTGGGTATCGAGGCGTTAAGCCGCGGAGCGAAGAAGGCGATCTTCGTGGAACAGAAGGCGGCGGCTGTTCGCGTGATTCACGAGAATCTCAAGGCGCTCGGGATTGAGGGGCGCGCCGAAGTGCGGCAAACCAGAGCGACCGCCGTGATTCCACGGATCGCCGCGGATATCGTGTTCCTGGACCCTCCCTTTCCGTTGGAAAAGGAGTTCACCGCAACCCTCACTCTGCTTGGCCAGAAAGCCCCCGCGCTGGTCTTGGTGCAGCATCCGCCTCGCCTGAAACTGGAAGACGGATACGGCGCATTGCACCGTATCCGTCAGTTGAAGCAAGGCGATAACGAAATCAGCTTTTACCAGCCGCAACCTACGGATTAACCGGGTTGGACGTGGTCGAAGTCCCTTTGGAATTCGTCAAGCTGACCGTGAGCGATGCAATGGGCGCCCCCGAAATCGTACCCGTGGAACTCACGGTGAACGGAATCGCAAATGTGAACTGGGTACCGAATGCGTTGGAGGCCGTGGTCTGGTACCACGGCGTAAACGCCGCACCGAGCTGCACGGTAGAGGTGTTGCCACCCAGGTTGGTCCCGGTCGTGGGGGTGAAAGTGAACAGCGCGCTGGTCATATCGCGCGCCGTGGAATACCCCGTCACGGAAACCACGAAACAAGTGGGCGAAGCGCACGTTTGAGTGCTGGTGATTGTAACTTTGGTAATCACCGGCGAGCCGGCGTTTACGGTGTAGACAAACGTCTTGGTCGGTCTCGGTGTCATGTCGTTTGCCGGAGTAGAGTTATCGGAGAATGTAGCCGATAGCGTGATGGTTCCCGCCGTTGTTCCGGTTACAACCGCAAGAGCCCCATCGCTGAACGTAGCCCGGCCGCCACTGTTAGGTGCGATGGTGAACGCCGCGGTACGCGTGCCGCTGGGCGAGAACCGGACCAACTGATCGTCACCGCCCACCGAGGAGGTGAACGAGATTGTGATGGTGCCGCGGACCGTGAAAGGAATTGTGCCGCCGATGGAAACCACCACGGCCGGTTGTTGCGCCGCGGTGAGAGTATCGGGAGCCACCTTTCCACTCACGATAATGTCGTGAGAAGCAATCTGTGGGAGCGCCAGGACCGTCACGCTGGTCGCGAGAACACCCCGCTGTTGTGTCACATCCGTGGCCACCACCGTGAAGTTGATCGTACCGGCCGCCGGGAACGTACCGCTGAGAACCCCTGTGCTGGTATTCAGCGTGACTCCCGTTGGCAATCCGACGGCTGACCAGGTGTATGGCGTGGTTCCACCGCTCACCGTGTACTGATAGTTTGTCGAACAGCCGGCCGGAATGGTCCGTTCCGTTTCCGGGAACCGGCGTCCGGCGTAGGCGGCATTCACAAAACAACTGGCCGTCACATCCGTAACGGTGAGGGTCGGTTGCGTGATGTTGACCAGAAAACTGCCGGTGGCCGTCAAGTTGGCGGAGTCAGTCACCGTGACCGTGAAGTTTGTCGAGCCCGAAGACGTCGCGGTGCCGCTGATGACGCCCGTGGCCGAATCGATCGAGAAGCCGACGGGCAAACCAAACGCGGTCCAACTGAGCGGCGCGGTGCCGCCGGTGGCCTGCAGGGTTTGCGTGTAGGGGACCCCCACTGTCCCGGAGGGCAGGGGCGATACCGTCGTGATTCTGAACACCGGTACCGTAACGGTAAGCGTCAGGTTTGCCGTTGCGGTAGCGCTAGCGGAATCGGTCACCGTAACAGTGAAATTTATCGTCGCCGCCGTAGTGGGCGTGCCACTCAAAACGCCAGCCGTACTCATCGTCAGAGTGGACGGCAATCCCGTGGCGCTCCATGTCAAAGCGCCGGTTCCGCTGGTCGCCTGGAAGGTCTGGGAATACGCGACCCCCACGATTGCGTTCGGCAGCGTCGTTGTCGTGATCGTGATGGTGGGTCCGATTGCAATCGTCAGTTGCTTGGTCACGGTAATCAAATTCGAATCCGTCACCGCCACAGTGAACGGATAGCTTCCGTTTGTTGTAGGCGTACCGGAGATGACACCGTTGGCGCTAATCGCGAGCCCCGGCGGCAACGGGTTGCTGCCAGCTGCCAGCGCCCACGTGAGCGTGCCCGCGCCCCCCGATGCGGCGAGAGTCTGGGAATAAGAGGTTCCAATGACGCCCCCGGGCAGAGTTGTCGTGGTGATGGTGAATGCTCCGGTCACGCTGAGCGTCAGTGTCACTGCATCAAAACCAATGGGGGCGGAACTATCGGATATTGAGACGTTCAGCGGTACGGAGCCGGCCGATACCGGAGTTCCCGTAAGCAGGCCGGTGGAGGACAGCGACATGCCATTGTTATTGCCCGGAGCCAAGGTCCACGAATAGGGTGCTGTTCCGCCCAGCGCGGTGAGTTGCTGGCTGTATGCGACTCCTACCGCCGCATTCGAATTGAACGAGCTCTTGTTGACCTTCACCGGCCCGTTATTCACAACAATGGTGTAGGGAACTGGCAATGGTGTTTCCACCCCTGACGTCGCGGTTACCGTGAAGGCATAGGTTCCCGTCGCCGTCAACTGGGAAGCGGAAACCCTAATCCGTCGGTAAGGGCTGGCTTGACGGTCAAGGAAGGCAGTGGCGCGGGGCATGAGGGGGACGTAACGGGAAATTGAGGCAGTGTTTTTGACGCGAGGGGAGTTGGGGGAGATGAAGATGGTGGAAAGCACG
>CAMAVI010000120.1 GCA_945861625.1 Candidatus Sulfopaludibacter sp. SbA3 | reverse complement strand
GAGCGCCGTATTCAGAAAGCCGAAGGCGACGCATCGGATTCGAAGCTTCCCGATCTGGACCGTCCCATCGGCGTGCCGGCCGCTTATGCCGATCACGCGAAGCTGATGTTCGACTTGCAATTGCTCGCTTTGCAGGGCGATGTCACGCGCATCATTACCTTCCAGTTGGCCCGCGAAGTCAGCTTGCGCACGTATCCCGAAATCGGGGTTCCCGAATCGCATCACCCCACCTCGCACCACGGCGGCGATCCCGAGAAGCTGGAGAAGCTGGCCAAGATCAACTCGTTCCACATCTCGCTGTTCTCCTACTTCATCGAGAAGCTGAAGGCCACCAAGGACGGCGACGGATCGCTGCTGGATCACACCATGTACATGTACGGCAGCGGCATGGGCAACTCCAGCATCCACAGCCATTCCAATCTACCCATCATGCTGGTGGGCGGCGGAGCGGGCAAGCTGAAGGGCGGACGCCACATCAAGTTCGGTGAGCCCACGCCGCTGGCGAACCTGCATCTGACGCTGCTCGAAAAGCTCGGCATCCACATGGATAAGTTCGGCGACAGCAAGGGCCGCGTAGACGCGCTTCTTTCGGTTTAGCTGAGTTAGGAAGAGGAGAATACAAGCCATGAAATTAAACCGGTTCTCCCAGTGGACGGCGGTTGCTCTGCTTTCTGTTGGCAGTGCGTTCGGAGCGGCGGTCAGCGCTCCGGTCGCGGATGCGGCGGAAGCGGGGGACAAGGCAGCGGTCCAGGCTCTGATTCAAAAGAAGGCCGATGTGAATGCGCCCCAGGTGGACGGCATGACCGCTCTGCATTGGGCCGCGCACAGGGGCAATCTCGCCATGGCGGAAATGCTGGTGAAAGCCGGCGCCAACGTGAAGGCCGCCAATCGCTTCGGCGCCACGCCGGTGGAATCCGCCGCCGAAAATGGCAATGGACCCATGATGGAGATGTTTCTGAAAGCCGGTGCCGATGCCAATAAAGTTTTGACGGGAGGCGAGACTCTCCTGATGATCTCGGCACGCACGGGCGATGTGGAGACCATGAAGTCCCTGATCGCTCACGGCGCCGATGTTAACGCGAAGGAACCCTACGCGCAACAGACCGCGTTGATGTGGGCGGCCGCCGAAGGCAACACACAAGCGGTGGACGCGCTCCTCAAGGCCAATGCGGATTTCAAGGCCCGCGACCGCTTCGGTTTCTCACCGCTGCTGTTTGCCGCGCGTGAAGGCAAAATTAATATTCTCCCCGTGCTGGTGAAGGCAGGTGAAGATCCCAAGGAAGTCGTGCAACCCCGTTTCCGCCAGCGCTCGCACAAGATCGCGCAGGCCAGTCGCGGAATTGCGGGGATCACGGCTCCCGGCACCAGCGCTCTGTCGCTGGCTGTGGCCAATGCCCATTACGAAGCGGCGACCAAACTCCTCGAACTCGGCGCGGATCCGAACGCGGAAACCAACGGATGGGGACCCTTACACTCAATCACTTGGGTGCGCAAGTCAGGTTCGGGCGACAACGCGCCTCCGCCGGAGGGTTCCGGCATCATGACCTCGCTGCAGATGGTGAAGCAGTTGGCGGATCATGGCGCGAACCTCAATCTCCGCATGACCAAGAAAGAGAATGTGGGATTGACTATTTTGAATACCAAGGGCGCGACGGCGTACTTCCTCGCCGCCCGTACCGCCGACGCGGAGTTGATGAAGTACCTGGTGCAACTCGGCGCGGATCCAAAGATTCCCAACGAGGACGGCAGCAACGCGCTGATGGCGGCCGCCGGCCTGGGAACCCGCTCCCCGGGTGAAGACGCCGGCACGGAAGAGGAAGTGCTGGAGGCCATCCAGACAGCTTTGGATCACGGCCTGGACGTCAATGCCGTCGACGGCAAGGGCGAAACCGCGATGCATGGCGCCGCTTACAAGAATCTGCCGCGCGCGGTTGAGTACCTAAACGCTCATGGCGCCAAGGTTGAAGTCTGGAACTCCAAGAACAAGCAGGGCTGGACCCCGCTCTGGATCTCGCTGGGCAACCGGTTCGGGAACTTTAAGCCGGCGCCGGAAACCGAAGCGGCTCTGAAGAAGATCATGACGGCGGCCGGTGTGTCCACCTCCACCGAGGGGTTGTCGAACTGCGACACGCACTCCAAGGAAACGTGTAAGCCGGTCACAAAGTAGATTCATAATCCTCAAGTAAAGTGCCTGATCGCGGAGAACCCGTCATCAGGCACTTTTTATTTTGGGAGAACATGAGATCATTAGCCCTGATCGAGGCGTCAACCCGTGCGGCGAGGCTTTGGACGCATGATGGGTTGCCGAAATCCAATGGCTGACGGTTCGTGGACACCGACGGAGCGCCGTGCTTTCACGGCGTGTTTCGGTGGCTGGGCGTTGGATGCCATGGACGTCCAGATCTTCAGCTTCGTGATCCCCACGCTGATTGCCTCCTGGGGTCTCACGCGAGGACAGGCCGGCGCGCTGGGGACCGCCGCGCTGTTCGTGTCCGCGGCCGGGGGCTGGTTCGCGGGCTGGTTCGCGGACCGCTATGGCCGCGTGCTCGCACTGCAGATTTCGATCGCCTGGTTTTCGGTGTTCACCTTCCTCTCCGGCCTGGCGCAATCTTACGAGCAGTTGTTCGCCGCGCGGGCGCTCTTGGGGTTCGGATTCGGAGGCGAATGGGCGGCGGGCGCCGTCCTGCTGGGTGAAGTGATCCGCCCGGAGCATCGCGGGAAAGCCTTGGGCATGATGCAGGCGGGTTGGGCGGCCGGTTGGGGCGCGGCGGCGCTGCTGTACGCTCTCTTTTTTACGGTCCTTCCGCCGGAGATAGCCTGGCGAGTTCTTTTTCTGACCGGAATCCTGCCCGCTCTGCTCGTGCTGTACATCCGCCGCCACGTGGAAGAGCCGCGCCTCTATCTGCAGGCGAAGTCCCAGCGGGATGCGCAGCCATCGTGGCTTACAATCTTCCGTCCGCCGTTGCTGAAGCTTACTCTGCTTGGAGGACTCTTGAGCACGGGCGCGCAGGGAGGTTACTACGCCGTCACCACTTGGCTCCCGACGTACCTGCGCACCGAACGGAACCTGTCAGTCTTGGACTCGGCCGGTTACTTGGCCGTCCTCATTACAGGTTCTTTTTGTGGTTATCTGTCCGGCGGCATTCTGGCGGATAAGCTCGGCCGGCGCATGAGCTTTCTGGTGTTCGCGGCCGGCGCCGGCCTGATCGCAGTGACTTATACGATGGTTCCGTTCGGCAACGCCGCCATGCTTTTTCTGGGGTTTCCGCTCGGATTCTTCGCCTCCGGCGTCTTTAGCGGCATGGGGGCCTTCTTCACGGAGATCTTCCCGACCCGCGTGCGCGGCGTTGGACAAGGCTTCGCCTACAACATCGGCCGTGCCGCGGGAGCCCTGTTTCCGGCGCTGGTAGGCCTTCTCTCCGCTCACATGCCCTTGGGGCAAGCGATTGGCGTGTTTGCCGCCGCCGGCTATGCGACCATGGCGATCGCCGCGTTTCTGCTGCCCGAGACGAAGGGAAAAGTATTCACCGCCTGAAGTATTGCGACTGAGATTTCCGTCACATTTTTGGCACAATGAAGGCTCATGCAGGGTGTCCAGATTTTTGGCGTCAAGAACTCGCAGGCGACGCGCGCGGCCGAGCGCTTCTTCAAAGAGCGCCGCGTGCAGATTCATTTTGTGGATTTGGGTCAGAGGCCGATGTCACCAGGCGAGATGAAGCGGTTCACGGACCGCTTCGGATTCGAGGGAGTGCTGGATCGGGAAGGAAAGCCCTACTTGGACGCGGGACTAAAGTACTTAAAGACATCCGGCGCCGAGATGCTGACGCGCTGCGAACGGGAGCCGCGATTGCTGCTGCTGCCTCTGGTTCGCGCGGGCAATCTGCTCAGCGCCGGACACGATGAAAACGCCTGGAAGGCGATGACCGCGGTACTGGCCAGTGGCCCGCCCTAAGGGGCCGGCGTAGCGACCGGTTTGCCCTTTTCGACGTAGAATACGCCGGAAAGCGTGGCCTTGCCCGTGCCTACGTTTTTGGCGTCGTGCTTCTTGCCGGCGGGAATGATGAAGCCCTCGCCGGATTTGTACTTGTGAGGGGCCTCGCCTTCAATCGAAATCTCCATCTCGCCGTCAATCACGTAGGTGATTTCTTCGCCCGGATGCGTGTGCCGGCCCACGGCTACTCCCGGGTTGATCTCGATACGAGCGATCAACGCTTCGTGGCCGGGAAAGGATACGTCCGCCTTTGCCACGACGACCCGCTGAAAGCCGGGATTCTGCGCGAGCAGAGCCCCGGCGGCGATGGCCAGTCCCCATGTGGACCACTTCAAAATAGATTTCATTTGCGTCTCCTTTTTGGTTAGAACAGGGGTTAGAATAGCGCCGGCTTAGAATAACGCGGTGGTTCTGCGCGTCCAGGGCTTACCCTTTTCCTTGGAAATTTTCTCCACATCGTTGACATAGGCGCCGGTCTGGGTCAGGATGTGGTGCAGATCGTTGCCCACGCCGACCAGCGAGAAGCCCTTATCGAGGAACTCACCCACGCGCGAAGTGCCAAACAGGAAGATGCCCAGGATGATGTTGTTCCGCTTGGCCGCCGCGATCAGCTTATCGGTGGCCGCGCCCAGTTCCGGTGACGTGTACATGTGCGGGAATTCGTACTTCTCAAACAAGCCCATGGACATGCACAGGTCGTTCTGGCCCAGGAACAACATATCGACGCCGGGGACGGCCGCGATTTCATCCATGTTCTTGATGCAATCGGCGGTTTCCACCTGCAACGCGGTAATCACGTTGGCATTGGCGTTGCCGGCGTAGCCCAGCAATCCAGCCTTGTTCATGCTGCGCTGCGGGAAATACACGGAGCGTGTGCCGGCGGTGGGGTAGCGCGTGCAACTCACGGCCTGGCGGGCTTCATCGGCGGTGTTGATGTAGGGCACCAGAACGCCGTCGGCTCCCATATCGAGGGACTGCTGGATTCCGGGCCGGTCGGCATAGCCGCCCACGCGCACCAGTGATTTGGCGCCTCCGCTAGAGACGCCCGCCAGCATGGTCGACAAGGTTTCGTTACTCATGGGGCCGTGCTGGGTATCGATCAGCAGCCAGTCGTAGCCGCTATGCCCCAACTGTTCGGCAACTGTCGGGCTATGGGAATTGACGAATATTCCTAGTTTCGGGGTTCCTTCCCGCAATTGCTTCTTGAATTCCGCACCGCTGAATACTGCGCTCATTACTTTTTCTCCTGATTAGGTTGCCAATCTCCGCGCTAGGCCGAGGCTATCAGTATAAGCCAGCGGACGCGGCCCGCACAAACCAGGAGCCAGGTGAGTTATGATGATTTTCTGTAAGGAGTCTATGATTATGAATCTCGCTCGGCTGATGATGTTGCCCGTGGCCGCACTTGTGATGGCCGCGCCTTTTGCCTCGGCGCAATCTCTCGATTTCGATATGTACAGGAGCAAGGTCGAGCCGATCTTCCTGAAGAAGCGTCCGCCGCATGCCCGTTGCGTGGTGTGCCATTCCAACAGCAATAGCGCCTTCCGCCTGGAGGCCCTGCCGAAGGGCGTCAAGGAGTATACACCGGAGCAATCGCGGAAGAACTTCGCCAACGTGGTGAACCTGGTGAAGCCGGGAAATCCGGAAACCAGCCGCCTGCTGATCCATCCGCTGACCCGGGAAGCCGGCGGCGATTTGTTCCACAACGGCGGGCGTCAGTTCGCGTCGCAGAAAGACCCGGACTGGCTGGCTATCGCCGATTGGGTCAAGAAGGGGAAGTAGGATTCCATTACCAAGCTGCCCGGGAAGTCCGCGAGCGTGGACGCCCGGGCTTAGCTGTCTTTGTACTCTCCAAACACTTGCCTCAGGGCATCTGAGATCTCGCCCACCGTGGCTTTGGCGGCGCAGGCGGCGGCAATGTGCGGCATCAAGTTTTCCGCCGATCGCGCGGCTTTCTCCAATGCGCTGAGCCGCGCCGTCCATACCGCGGAGTCCCGGCTGGCCCGCAACTCACGCACCCGCTCAATCTGGCGCTGTTCCACCGCCGGATTCGTCTTGAATACCGCCGCGGCCGGGGATGGCTGCTCCTGAAACCTGTTCACGCCTACGACGATGGTTTCACCGCGCTCCACTTTCTGTTGGTAGTCATACGCCGCGTTGTGGATCTCGCGCTGTATATAGCCGTCCTCGATCGCGCGAAGAGTACCACCCATCTTGTCGATGCGGGCAATGTAATCCGCGGCTCCGCATTCGATTTGATCCGTCAGTCTTTCCACATATTCGCTGCCGCCCAGCGGATCGGGTTCGGCCGTGACGCCGCTTTCATGAGCGATGACCTGCTGCGTGCGTAGCGCGATGCGCGCGGCGTGTTCGGTGGGGAGCCCCAGCGCTTCGTCCTGGCTGTTGGTGTGCAGCGATTGTGTGCCGCCCAAAACAGCGGCCAGTGCCTGGAGCGTGGTGCGCACGACGTTCACCTCCGGTTGCTGCGCCGTCAGAGTGGAGCCCGCCGTCTGGGTGTGGAAGCGCAGCATCATGGAACGCGGGTCCTGGGCGGCGAAGCGTTCCTTCATGATGCGCGCCCACAATCTGCGCGCCGCGCGGAACTTGGCGATTTCCTCAAAAAAATTGTTGTGCGCGTTGAAGAAGAAAGACAGCCGAGGGGCAAACGAATCCACGGCGAGTCCGGCGGCCACGGCCGCTTCCACGTAGGCAATCGCATCGGCCAGAGTGAAGGCGACTTCTTGAACCGCGGTGGAGCCCGCTTCGCGAATGTGGTAGCCGCTGATTGAAATCGTGTTCCATTCAGGGACTTCGCTGCCGGCCCATGCGAACAGATCCGTGATGATCCTCATGGCCGGGCGGGGCGGGTAAATGTAGGTGCCGCGCGCGATGTATTCTTTCAGAATGTCGTTCTGGATGGTGCCGTTAAGCTTTTTACTATCCGCGCCTTGTCCGCGGGCCACCAAGACATAGAGCGCCAGCAGAATCGCCGCTGTCGAGTTGATGGTCATCGACGTACTGACTTGCTCCATAGGGATTTGTTGGAACAACAACTCCATATCCGCAATGGACGCGATGGATACCCCCACCTTGCCAACTTCACCGCGGGCGAGTGCGTGATCCGGATCCAGGCCCATCTGAGTGGGTAGATCGAAGGCAACCGAAAGACCGGTGGTTCCCTGGGAAAGCAAGAATCGATAGCGCTGGTTGCTCTCTTCCGCCGACCCGAAGCCGGCGTATTGGCGCATGGTCCACAACCGCGCGCGGTACATGTCTTTGTAGATGCCCCGGGTATAGGGGAATTCGCCGGGCTTACTCATCAATCTCCACTCATCTCATTGGCACGCTCATGAACGGGAGATTTTGCGGGCCTTCAAGAAGGACGTGATTCCGAAGTACGCCATCAGCAAACCGAACATCCCGGGCATGGCGATGCGGAACAGGCCTTCAATGTCCCCCTGAAACTCGCGGACGGCGCGGAAAACATAAAACGCCGCCAGGACTGTAAAGATCAGGAAGAGAAAGCCGATAACCTCGTTCCATAGGGCATGCAAGGGCCGCACCACGTTGGGCCACACATGCTTTATGAACTTGGAAATCAAATGCCCCATCGGTTTCATCCTACCAGACCTAAAGCAGGCAAACGGCGCTGTCGAAAGACTGGTTTTCCGTCGATATGATGGTATTCTGAAGGTGCAAAGAGAGGCCACCTGGACGACCGGCTCAAAGAACTGATGAAGGAACTCGGCGACGCGATCAACGAGTCCCTTTCCGATTCCGACCGTATTGCGGCCGCGATCGGAGAAATCAAGGGTGCCGGCTATGATGTTTTCCTGGTGCTCGAAGCCACCATTGGCTTCAATAAGCGCGAAGCGGGCGATGAGGACGACGGCTCCGGGCAAGAAGAAGCCGTCGAGCTTGACGCACCCCCGGAAACCGGCCGCCGCAAGCTGAACAAGATCAAGCTTACCTCCCAGGATCAGAAGTTCCTGCGCGCCCTCAAGATCTCCGTCGAAGACGAAAAGCACTAGCCGGACGACAGGCGTCCAGGGTGCACATTATATGGTGCTCTGTACTTATTAAGGTACAGCGCGCCGGATGCCGTCGGGCGTGGCCCGCATCTTCTTGATGAACCCGTGCAGCGCGACCAGATGCTCTTGATGGAGGCAGAGCAACACACGCGCCGTCCGTTTCGTCGGCAGGTCCGTCCGGATTTCCCATAGGCCGTTCCGCAGCGGGCGGCACAACGGCATACCCACTGGCCACCACCATTGTGCCCGTAACAGGTCCGTCAGCGGCTTGCGGCACTTTCGCCCGTGGCCTCAACCCAATTGAACTCCGCTGAACCCGCTCTTGCCAGCCGTTCAGTTTGTCTGACCACGGTTATTACGAGTCCAACGACCGGGCATCCCCATCTTCCTCCCGGTTTGGCAGTTCGGCGTTACACTTCGCAATAAACGGAAACCCCGCCGCCGGCGTTTAACTCTGTAGAGGCGGCGAAGAGGCTGCCAATTTTCAGATTGGAGACAAGGACACATGAAACACTTGATGACACTTGCAATGGTCGCGGCGATGCTGGCGACCAGCGCGTTGGCGCAACGCCCGTCCCGTCCGGCTGGTTCCTATGGACAAGGTGGGCAGCGCCCCGCTAACGCCCCTCAGCGCCCTGCGGGAACGTACGGGCAAGGTGGCGGACAGCGGCCGGCGGGCTCGTGGGGACAAGGTGGACAGCGTCCAGCGGACGCGCCGCAACGCCCGGCGGGTTCGAATGGCCAGAAAGGGCAACGGCCGGGCAATGCTCCGCAGCGCCCGGCGGGCAGCTTTGGGCAGGGCGGCACTCCCGGCTTTGTTCCAGCCAAATAGTTCGCAGGATTGTGGGCGGCCTATAGGCCGCCCAGTTCTTCATGTATTGCCGTCGAATGTTAAGAATTGCAACGACACACAGTACAACACTCACCCGCGAGTAAACTTGGATTACGGTGACTGTTGCTCCAGCACGCCCGAGGTTCCTCATCGTCGATGACGACAGGGATCTCGCAGCGCTTCTCACCGAATATCTGTCCAGTGTCGGCGTTCACGCGGTCACGGCCAACGACGGTTCGCGCGGCTTGGCGGCGGCGCTGGTGTAGCGCACCCGGTTCTTTGGACACAACATTGTTCACGCTGCTATCGCCTGGAAGTGCTCGCGCCGGGCCTGGGCCGGTGAGCGGTAACCCAGCTTTGCCATCAACCATTGCTGGTTGTACTTTCTGATGAAATCGCCCACCGCTG
>CAMAVI010000119.1 GCA_945861625.1 Candidatus Sulfopaludibacter sp. SbA3 | reverse complement strand
GGGCGTGCGACATGGAAGTGACGATTTGCGGGATTCCTTTTTTAGTGGCCCATAACCTAGCGTAGTGATACGCTAGGTTATGGAGGCCCTTACATGCCCGACTCTTTGATGGATCTGGAAAGTTGTCGTGCTGCCGTGCAGATGCAGATTGCGCAGTTGGGAGATATGCGGTCCGGCTCGATTACGGGAACGGGAGGCCGATGTGGGAATCCGAACTGCCATTGCCATCAAAAGGGGGATGCTGGCCACGGCCCTTACTATCGGTTGACGCGTAAGGTGAAGGGGAAGACGGTCACCGCTACATTTTCCTCTCCGTCCAGTTTGGCCAAAGCGCAGCGCGAGGTCACCGAATGTCAGCGCTTTCGAGAACTGGGCGAACAACTATTAGCGGTCAATGAAAAGATCTGCGAGTTGCGGCCCCTGACCGAAGCTACACCCTCTGCCCAGGAAAAAAAACGGCGGAAACGATCCAAGCAGAGGTCGCGCGCGAAGTAAACCAGTTCCTACGGATTATCTTCGCAGCTCGTCGCAAGACCGGAGTTTTCGATCTGGAAGCAGTGGAGATGGGGCTGCGCTCGGCATTGCATCAGGCTGGGGCAAACGCCCTGACCCAACTGCTGCGGTTCCAAGCACCGGTTCGAGAACAGCACCAACTGCCGTGTGCATGCGGTCACCAGGCACAGTATCAGGGACTTCGTGCGAAGCCGGTGCTCACCGTTTTAGGCAGGACAGTGATCACGCGCCCGTATTATCTGTGCGCCGCATGTCATCACGGACAGTTTCCCGCCGACGGAGAACTGGATGTGGACGGCACGGAGTTGTCCCCTGGGGTGCGCCGCATGCTGGCGGTGGTGGGAGCAACGGCGTCCTTCGATCATGGCCGCCAGCAGATGCAAGCCCTGGCAGGCTTAGAGATCACGGCCAAGGCCGTGGAACACACGGCAGAAGCCATCGGGAGCGATATTGCGCAAGGCGAGCAGCGAGAGATCGGGCGTGCCGTGCAACTGGATCTTCCGATCATCGTCGGGAAAGCAGTTCCCATTCTATATGTGCAAATGGATGGAACAGGCGTGCCCGTGGTGAAGCATGAAACCGTGGGACGTAAAGGCAAAACCGACGGCCAACCCGCGCATACCCGTGAAGTCAAACTCGGATGCGTGTTCACGCAGACCAAGTGGGATAAAGAAGGCTACGCCATTCGCGATCCCGCTTCCACCACCTATACCGGGGCCATCGAAAATGCTGAACAGTTCGGCAAACGTCTCTATCTGGAAGCTTGGCATCGCGGCTGGAGTCACGCACAAAAAAAGGTTGTCATCGGCGACGGAGCCGAATGGATCTGGAATCTGGCTGAGCAACACTTTCCCGGCGCGATCCAGATCGTCGATCTGTATCATGCCCGTGAGCATCTCTGGGAGTTGGCCCGCAGGCTCCATCCCAATGATTCCGTGGCCCAGAAGGCCTGGATGAAGACCCACCAGAAGCGCTTACTCGACAAAGGCAATATCGAGAAATTGGTGGCTTCGCTGCGCTCGATCCCTTCCACCCAGCCCGAACTACTCGACAAGCTCCGCACCGAGGCCGACTACTTTGAAAGCCACGCCGCCCGTATGCGTTACCCCAAGTTCCGCAAACAGCACCTCTTCGTCGGCTCCGGCGTCATCGAAGCCGCTTGCAAAACCGTCATCGGCTCCCGCCTCAAACAATCCGGCATGTTCTGGACCCTCCGAGGCGCCAACGCCATCATCGCCCTCCGTTGCTGCCATCTCAACAACAGGTTCGAAAGCTACTGGGAGGCCCGGGCAGCCTGATCCCAACTTCTATGTCGCACGCCCCGCCAATGACTGTTCACGCCCACCAAGGAGTTCAAGCATCCGCTTTCCAGAAGGCAGATCCCGCGCCTCCGCCAACTCTCTCTCCCAAATTGGAAACCAGTTCAGCCGAAGTTCTTTCCCCCAGCCAGGTACGCTGCTTTATGGACTGCCAGATACGCTGGTGGTTCAAGTACGGCCTGAAGGTTCCCGACCCCGCCACCGCAAACATGGCCCTGGGAAGAGCCGTGCATTCCGCGCTCGGGGGAAACTTCGCCCAGAAAGTCGATACCCGCGAGGATCTGCCTATAGAAGGCGTGGTCGCATTATTTCGCGATGCCTGGGCAGACGAGCAAGAGCAAACCGAATTCCGGGATGAAGAAGATCCCAAAGAGCTAGCCGTAACCGGAGAAGCATTGGTCACGAAGTACATGGATCAGATCGCTCCCACCATCGATCCAGCAGCCGTCGAGATTCATGTGTACGGTGAAATTTCTGGGGTCCGGGTCAGAGGGTGGATCGATCTGCTGGACGTCGAAGGACGTGTCATCGACATCAAGACAGCGAAAGCCAGACCCAGTTCGATCGAACTCATGCACAAGTTTCAGGTCGCGACCTATGCGCACGTGCTGCCGGGAGCAAGCGGGCAAGGTCGTGTCGATACCTTAGTTAAGACCAAAACCCCGCAGGTCATCTCCCAGAGTTTCCACATCACCTCAGAAGAAATGAAGGTCGCCGAAACCCTTTATCCCGCGGCCCAGCAAGCCATGCGCCAACAGCGCTACGTGCCCAACCGGTTATCCATGATGTGTTCGCGAAGGAACTGCTCCTACTGGCGCCACTGCGAACGGGAATGGGGCGGGGAAGTACCCGAGTCATGAAGCCGCAGCGTAATCCCCGCTATCTCGCCTGGATCCGCACGCAGTCGTGTTGTGTTTGCGGGATCCAACGAGGTATCGAAGCTTCACACACCGGCCCCCATGGCTTGGGTCAGAAGTCACCCGATTCCTCAGCAATTCCTCTTTGCGCCAAACATCATCGCACGGGTAACGACAGCTACCACCGCTTAGGTCCGCGAAAATTTTCAGAAAAGCATAATCTGGACATCCCGGCCATCGTGCGCAGACTGAATTTGAAACCAACGATCCGTGTCGAAGAAGGCTGGTTCGTGGCTTATCTTGAAGACCGGAGATATAAGTTAGGCAAAACGGACGCCGGAATCCGGCCAGCGGTGCGCGGAGCACTCCAACTACACCAGGAGCATTGCTTGGTCCAGAACACCCAATCCGCAAGTGATCGCAAAGCGGGACTAGACTGGTGAGGTGAGTCCGGTAGTCTTCACCTCGGCCGCGACGTGGCCGCCAAGGTTGGTACGGCCCAGTTTACCGGGTCACTAAAGAGCGTCCTGTGAAAATCCAAATCGACCCTCACGCACTCAGCCGTATGCCGCATCGCGGCGTTACGGAAGTCGAAGTGATTACAGTTTTAGAACGCGGCCAGGCGGTCGCGGCGCAGGGAAGCCGCCGCGCTAAGGAACTAGTGTTCTCGCACGAAAAGGAATGGGCTGGGCGCTACTATCCCGAGAAGAAGGTCAAAGTAGTATACATGGAAGAAGAAGATAAGATGGTCGTAGTTACCGTTCTGGCGTACTATGGTCGATGGAGTTGAATTGTGACCGTTACCTATCATCGGAATACGGATCTCCTCTACATCTGCCTTGATGAGCATGCCGGGCAAGTCATCAACCAGGACTTAGCCGAGGATGTCCACCTGGAGCTGGGAGAGGCCGGGCGAATCGTTGGGATTGAGATCCTGGGGGCGTCCAAGCGCGTGGACGTTGCCACGCTCGTTTCGTTGACGTACGCCGAAGTGGCTTGAGATCGAAGAAGCAACAAGGCCGACTTGACGAGCGGGGCACATCGCCTCCGTCAACCGACGTTCTTCACGCGCGACCTGGGCTTCTAGGACCCCTGATTCAGACCGACAGCGGTATTTATACCAAAGTTATAATTAATGAGCAGATGTCCCACCAATACGACAACGATCCTGCTCTCTCGGCAATCAAAGAACGCGACGACGAGTTGCGCGAAATCGTCGCCAAAACGCAAGCACTTGGAAAGGATAAAACCGCAGCGATTGTGCGGGGCGCCGAGTCTTACCAACGCATGCTCGATATTGCCGCCCGTGCCGACGCTCACGAGGGCATCCGGCAAGGTCTGAATGACGTCCGCTTGGGTCAAGGGCGCGAGATCGAAGAATTCTTTGCGGATTTTGAAGCGAAGCATCGCATACCGGGTTAAGATCATGCCCCCGCGGAGCGGGACCTTTCCGAACTCTACGTATCAACGCCCAGTCTTCCGAGGCTGCTCTCGTCTGGTACCGCGGACTGAAGGAAGCTATCCGCAGCCTACGGGATAATCCTCACCGATGTCCAGCAACGCGAGAGAACAAAGACCTGCGGAATTTGCTTTATGGCAAACGGCCATTCGTTTACCGCGTCATCTACCGGGTCACGGAGAAGCAGAAGGAGATAGACATCCTCCATGGGGCTCGGCGGGAGTTGGAAACTCTCGATCTAGATTGACCGGATCGCCGTGACCCGAAGAGATTTAGGTAGTGGGTTCATGCGCCACTGCGAACGGGAATGGGGCGGGGAGGTCCCCGAGTCATGAAGCCGCCGCGTAATCCCCGCTATCTCGCTTGGATCCGCACGCAGCCATGTTGTGTTTGCGGGATCACACGAGGAATCGAAGCTGCGCACACCGGCCCGCGTGGCCTGGGTCAGAAGTCTCCCGATTCTTCAGCGATCCCGCTTTGCGCCAAACATCACCGCACCGGCAATGACAGCTATCACCGCTTGGGTCCGCGAAAGTTCTCAGAGAAGCACGGCTTGAATATCCCGGCTATCGTCCGCAAGCTGATCACTAAGCCAAGCATCCGCATATCGAAGAAGGTTACTTTGTCACTGATCTGGAAGGGCGGAGGTATGTGCTCGGCAAGACTGAGACAGGGATACGGACGGCGGTGCGAGAGGCTTTGCATTTGCGCGGGGAGGTCGGCGTGTTCGGTGGAGGTTTGATCTAAGATGGAGACAGGGATCTTCTGGATGCCTTTTGAACCGAATACTTATAAGGATTACCAATGGATCGTGGCTGACCCGCGGCTTTTGGGTGGCAAGTTAGCGATCCGAGGAACGCGGCTATCAGTCGCCTTGATTCTTGAAGCTCTTGCAAATGGGATGACCCTTGATGAGATCGATTCTGCATTCGATCAATCTTTCCCTCATGAGGCTTTGCCGGAGGTGCTGAAGGTCGCCTCCGAACTCACCAATTCTTTCCATGTGGCTGCTTGACGCAAACATGGACGTCCACCTAGTCCGAACGTTGAACCAACTTGGCGTTTCTTGTGACACTGCCGCCAAGCGTGGCTGGAAAGCACTGGCGAATGGCGAGCTGGTGGCAGCGGCAGTCGCGGCGGGCTTCACCTGTCTATTAACTCGCGACCAACTATTCGGTGAGTCGGCGGCCCGCGCACTTAATGCTTTTCCCAATTTTAGCGTCGTCGTTGTCGACCTGCCACAGCGGCGCTGGCAGGCGCATCAAGAACTTTTCCTTGCAGCATGGGGTATGAAACCCATCGAACCGGTACCTGGTACCTTGTTTCACTGGCCTGAGAAGTGACCGTTCCGCGATCCCGCTTTGCGCCAAGCATCACCGCACCGGCAATGACAGCTATCACCGCTTGGGTCCGCAAAAGTTCTCAGAGAGATACAAGCTAGACATCCCGGCGCTCGTGCGAAGACTGAATACGAAACCGGCGATCCGCATCAAATCGGGCATGTTCATTGCGCATCTCGATGGCCACGATTACGTCGTAGGATGGATCGAAGCGGGCATCGAGCGGGCCGTGCGCCAAGCCATTCAACTCTGCCGGGAGCATCGCGTCGAGGAGATGGCTTCATGATTCGTTTCTGCCAGTTGGCATCATTTGCTCAGAAGCCCGGTCTCAGCTCAGTCACGGGACCACAGAACCGATGAATTTCCGCTTGATCTGGACCGGTTTTGACGATGAGGATGACGACGGGCAAAATCCTCTTGCGAAGTGAACCGCCCCGGGATTGCCGGAGGCTCCAACAGATGAGAAGGTGGATGCCCCGAAGGGAGGTCAGCCGCGTTACACTCCCTTAACCAATTTCACGGCCCGCATTGCGAGGGACACTGTCCTTGATGACGGCGAAGAGGGTCAGCGAGAGTTTGCCCTCGAAGCTTCCTTGCGCGGTGAAACGCTCTCATTTCGGGTGCCGGCGGTGGAGTTCGGCCGCATGAATTGGGTCTTGCGCCGCCTGGGCTCCCAGGCCATCGTCTATCCGGACAAGCTCCAGCACGCCCGCGCCGCGATCCAAGCAATTTCCCATGGAATCCAGCAAGAGCGCATCTTCGCGCACCTGGGCTGGCGGAAGCAAGGAGGACAGTGGGTGTATCTTCACGCGGGAGGTGCCTTGGGAGCCGGCGGCCTCTTATCGGATCTACAGGTGCAACTCACCTCTGCGTTGGCGCGCTATGAGCTGCGGCCCGCCGGAGATGTCCATGAGAAGGTGCAATCCATCCGCGCGAGTTTACGCTGTCTAGGTCTCGCACCGGACCACATCACGGTTCCGCTGCTGGCGGCTATCTATCGAGCGCCGCTCGGAAACGTGGACTTCAGTTTGTTCTTGGCCGGCAAGACCGGCGTGTTTAAAACCGCCGTAGCGGCGCTCGCCCAGCAGCACTTCGGCGCGGGCCTGGACGCCGCCCATCTTCCCGGCCATTTCGCTTCGACCGCGAATGCGCTCGAATCGCTGGCCTTCGAGGCCAAGGATACACTGCTGGTGGTCGATGATTATGCTCCCATGGGAAGGCACGGCGACGAGCGGCTGGAGAGCGTTGCCGAACGCTTATTCCGTGCTGCCGGCAATCATCAGGGTCGTAGCCGGATGGCGGGAAACGGAAAAGTGAAATCATCCCGACCGCCGCGTGCTTTTCTCCTGGCCACCGGGGAAGACATACCCAAAGGGCACAGCATCCGGGCCCGCCTGTTGATCATCGAAGTAGCTCCCGGGGAAGTGGACCGCGCTACACTCAGCGAGTGCCAGCGCGCGGGCGACGACGGAAAACTGGCTGCCGCGATGGCTGCCTACGTTCAATGGATCGCCGGGCGCTACGAGGAATTGCAGGACCGGCTCCGCACACGGTCCCTGGAAATTCGCGCTCAGGGAAGAGGGCGCGCCGTGCACGCCCGCCTGCCAGCCGCGCTTGCGGAATTACAGAGTAGTTTTGAGTTGTGGCTTGAGTTCGCAGTCGAGCAAGAAGCGATCAGCGCAGCAGAACGCACGGAGTGGGGAGAGAGATTTGAGCGTGCCTTTCAGGAACTTGCGGTTCGACAGGAGCGCTATCAACGAGCGATTGACCCCGTACATCGATTTATCCGACTGTTGCAGGCCGCGATTGCGAGCGGTCGGGCCCACTTCGCGCACCGATCGGGGAGCGCACCAGAATTGGCGGAAGCTTGGGGATGGCAGCGCCCGTCACACGGTCAGGAATGGACTCCGCAGGGTACTCGCATCGGTTGGGTTACGGGAGGTGAGGTATTCCTCGAGCCCACGGTTAGCTATCAGGTCGCCCAATCGCTTGCAGGCTCCGAACGCCTCCCCGTGAGTCAGCAAACCCTGCACCACAGATTACGCGAGAGTGGCCTTCTCGCCAGTGTGGATCCGAGCCGCCAGATGGTGCAGGTGCGCCGGATCCTAGAAGGATGCTCCCGTCAGGTGCTGCACCTGAGGGCGACAGATTTCATTCAAACATCCGGTGAGGTCGGCCGTTGAGGCGTGCGAAGACTTGCCGGGATTGACGGGTGTGCGGATACGGAGTGCGCGAGGAGTCGAGGTATTTTCGCCCGCACGGAGGGACGGGCCTCTGCAAGACGGTCCGAACCCGTCAATCCACATTAGATTAGTGCTACGGACTGCTGAGTCCCGTCAGTCCTTTTTCGCCATCTGTCTGTTTTGGTGGTCCTCTAAGGCTTTCTTCAGGTAGCTGATCATCCAGGGCAACTGCTCGATGATACTAGCGGGGATAGGTGTAGAGTATTGCGAGGATTTGTCTATCGTCACTCGAAGCATCTGTCCCATGACCGCATTTACGCCGCTCTCTGTATCGCGCTCCGGTTGAGGTAGCTCGATCGCTTTTTTGTCTTTGGGCAGGATACCTGTGGCTTCGGCCACCTTAATCGCAACCGGTACCGCAAGCCGCAGGTCGTCCGATTTCAGGGCAAGTTTCATGACTGAGACAGATTTAGGCGCCATCTGGAACAGCCGAGACCACTGTTTGTTCCTGAATTCAACGATGTCAGGTTGCGACAAGATGCGGCTGACTATCCCCCGATCCCGCCCTGTGATCTTAGCAATTTTGCGATTGGACTTTCCACTCAGATGCTCCTCAAGAACACGATTCTGAACTGCCTGAGGGGTATATGGCTTACGGGACCGCGGAAGATCTGATCTATTGCTTTTCTTCACGTGATGACTCCTGAATTGAGATTGCCCCCCGAGGGGGGTGATCCCAGATCAGATTTGATCCTGATCTGTCTGGCGTCAGTAGTGTCCCGCTAACGTTCGGCACGCCGATGGCAACTGACTGAGCAGTAGGCGATTAAGACCGCTTTTGACTTGCCGCGATTTGAAACTCTAGAAGACGAAACACGAGGCTGGCACGATGAGGGATGAACCTTGGCCGCACTGTGTTTTCGGAGTTGATCACCTTCCTTCCGGATCGTGAGTTTCGACGATGCGTGGCACGCTACAGCGGCGACTATCGACCACGAGGCTTCTCCTGCTGGGACCAGTTCCTGTGCATGGCGTTCGCGCAGTTCATCTATCGCGAAAGTCTGAGAGATATCGAAGCCTGTCTGCGAGGCTCGCCAGACAGGCTGTATCACATGGGCATCCGCGGGGAGTCTCTCGGTCCACGCTGGCCGATGCCAACGAACGTCATGACTGGCGCATCTTCGCTGATTTCGCGCAGATCCTGATCGCACGTGCCCGTCTGCTGTATGCCAACGATTCCTTCGGTGCTGATCTTCAACTCAGCGCCTATGCGCTGGACTCCACCACCATCGACTTGTGTCTGGCCATGTTCCCGTGGGCTCGTTTCCGGGAGCGCAAGGGCGCGGTGAAGATGCACACGCTGATCGACCTGCATGGCAACATCCCCGTGTTCGTGTGCGTTACCGACGGCAAAGTGCATGACGTGAATATCCTGGATCAGATTGCGCCCGAGGCCGGCGCCTTCTACGTGATGGATCGCGGGTATCTCGACTTTGAGCGGTTGTACCAGCTGACGCTCGCCGCCGCGTTCTTCGTGACACGCACCAAGGAGAACGTTCTGTTGCAGCGCCGCTATTCCCATCCAGTGGATCGGACCAGTGGCGTGAGGAGCGATCACACGGTTGCACTGACGGCTCCCGGCTCGCTCAAACACTATCCCGCAGCGTTACGCAGAGTCCGCTACTTC
>CAMAVI010000118.1 GCA_945861625.1 Candidatus Sulfopaludibacter sp. SbA3 | reverse complement strand
TGACCTTGGCATAGAACGGGTGACTTGCCGCCTTGGGGATCTCTTGGGCGCTGAAAAACAGCGCCGCTTGCTTCGGTTTGCTCTTGCCCATCGCCATACTATCTATGACGTCTGAAACATTTCACCGGTCACATGCTTAGGAGATGTTTATCGACTTTTACCACGGGCTGCTAGAAATGGTGCCGACAACGGAGATCAGCCGGTATGACCGAGCCAAGCGCTACGTCGATTGGGCTGCGGAACATACAGGAATTCTCCGCTTTCAAGAAGCAACCAATGATAAGGAGCAGATTCGCTTTTGGCATCGACTATTCAGGGAGTATCTGTCTGCCAATCGACTAGCGCAGGAAGATACGACGGCGGAGCAGAAAATCTCTAAACTTTGGGATCAAGGACGACTGATCGAGCCTTTTTGGGAAGATGTTGTGCGCCTTCTTCCTCGGGCTCGGGGCACTATAGAAAAAGCGCGGAGCCTTCGCCAACGCCTGGAAAGGCTAGCAGAGGACCATCCATCACATCGAGGAAGGTTGCTTGGACTTGCAACTGCGGGCATTATCGAGAACCGGGACCTTTATCCTGAAGTCGACTTCAGCCAGCTTGCTCGCAAGATGGCATCAGGTATAGAACATGAGGGTGATAACTGGCCAGTCGCGGACCGCCTGCTCTTTCTTGACGTTCTTGGCCGCTTAGACGTTAGACTTGGCGATCCGAGACTTGGCAATGAACGTTGGGTCCAGCCCAGGGCTGGGAATGCATTTAGCCTTTATCACGGCAGTCCGCCGGCCGATGTGGATCTTGCATTCGGCTGGGCTCCCGTGACGGTGCAGGAATTTAACGAATTTGCCGAGGGTAAAGAACTGATGGAGACGCAATATTGGGTTGACGCACCACCGGCCGCTAGACCCCAGCCCTTTCGGACAAGATCGCCACTGAAGAACAGAGCATGCCACGGTCCCGACCTCTTGTGCATATTTTCGAGATCGGCGAAGAATTGTTCCTCAACGTTCGGCCACAAGCAATCTTCGAATGAGGCTCCTCGATGTAGATCAGTTAGGTGTAGCCAACTGAACGTCGCCATAATGTATTCTCCGAAAAAGGTAATGGAATTAGGTCAAAGTTACGTATGCGTAATTATCCCATGAATCAATTATCAGGACGCCTTGCGGCTGTTTCGCAACAAATCCATGGCCAGCAGCGTTGCGCCCACGGTGATCGCGCTATCCGCGACGTTAAACGACGGGAATTCGTAGCTGCCGATGAAGACCTGCGCGAAGTCGGTGACCGTCCCGCGGGAGACGCGGTCCCATAGATTGCCGAGCGCGCCTCCGAACACCAGCGCCAGCGCTGTCGCGAGAAACACACTCGATTTGGCGGGAAGCCTCCACAGCATTACGCCAATCACCGCCATCAACACCAGGGAAACGCCGATCAGAAGCACGCCACGGATGATCGGGGGAGCATCCGCCAGCATGCTGAACGCAGCACCCGGATTCTCCGCGTGGACGATATTGAAGATTCCAGCGATGACGGGAATTGTCTCCCAGGGGGAGACCTGCGCCCGGATGGCCAGTTTACTCGCACGATCCAGCGCGACCACCGCCAGGACGATCAGCGCCGACCGCAGGCGCAGGTTCATCCCGCCGCGGCCTCACTCAGCATTTCGTGCAAGGCTTCGGTGCACGGCTTGCAGATCTTGCCCGTGAACTCCGAGTACTTCCAGCAGCGCTCGCACTTGGCGCCTTCGGCGCGCTCCACCGTGACCGTGAGCTCGCCGCCGGGTTCCAAAACCACTTGTGACGTGATGAACAGCGCCGGAAGATCGGCGGCGTAGTCATCCAAGCCGGCTCCCCGCAGGCGCACCCGCGCTTCCAGCGACGTTCCGATGAACTTCGCCTGCCGGGCTTCTTCGAGAGCCTTCAAAACCACGGAGCGGACTTCGAGCAAACGCTCCCAGCGGGCGAGTTTGGCTGCGTCGAAGCCCGACGCCACTTCCGCCGGTTCCGGAAGCAGGGTCAGGTGCACGCTATCCGGCGCGCCCGCCGGCTTCCGCGTGTAACCCCACACTTCTTCGGTTGTGAACGCCAGCAGCGGAGCCGCCAGCCGCGTCAACGCGTAATGCACTTTGTAGAGTGCCGTCTGACCGCTGCGCCGCGCGTGGCTCTTGGTGGCCGAAGTGTACAGGCGGTCCTTGAGTACATCGAAATACACGGCGCTCAAATCCGTCGTCGCGAAATCGTAAATGGCGCGATACACCTTGTGGAAGGCGTGCTCACTGTAGGAAGCGCGCGCTCGCCTGATAAGGTCCTCCGCGCGCGACAGAATCCAGCGGTCGATTTCGAGCAGTTCGCCGACCGGCACCGCGTCCGTTTCTGGATCGAAGTCATGCAGATTGCCCAGCGCATAGCGAAACGTGTTCCGCAGCTTACGATAGGCCTCAATCAGCCGGCTGACGATGGTGTCGGAGAAGCGCACGTCTTCGGTGAAGTCCACCGACGCCGTCCACAGGCGCAGCAACTCCGCGCCGTATTTATTGATGACTTTTTCGACTTCCTCGGCGCCCTTGGATTTGGACAGCGCGTGGCCCTCGCCATCCAGCGTCCAGCCGTTGGTGGCGGACGCACGATAGGGCGCTTCGCCGCGCAGTGCCACGGCAACCAGAAGCGAACTGTGGAACCAACCGCGGTATTGGTCGCCGCCTTCCAGATACATATCCGAGGGCCAGGGCAAGTTGTTCTCCGGAGTCAGAACCGCCAGGTGGCTGGCGCCGGAATCAAACCAGACGTCTAAGATATCGCTTTCCTTTCGGAAAGCGCGTCCGCCGCAGCGCGAACACTTCGCATCCGGCCCCACCAGTTCCGCGGCTTCGGTCGAATACCAAACATCGGCCGTGTGGATGCGGATGAGATCCACCACGCGATCCAGAATCTTGCGGTCGGTCAGCGGCTCCTGGCAGGACTCGCAATAGAACACCGTAATCGGCACTCCCCAGGCGCGCTGGCGCGAGATGCACCAGTCCGGGCGCGTCGCGATCATGTTGCCGATGCGTTCCTCGCCCCAGGAGGGATTCCACTTTACTTTCTTGATGGCCGCGAGCGCTTTCTGGCGTAAGCCGTTACGGTCCATCCCGATGAACCACTGGTCGGTCGCTCGGAAGATGGTCGGGTTGTGGCAGCGCCAGCAATGCGGATAGCTGTGCTCGATCTGGCGCATCGCCGCCAGCGCGCCGGCATTTTTGAGGATGTCGATGACGATGGCGTTTCCTTCCCAGACGGACTTGCCGAGCAATTCCGCGGGCAGTGTTCCCGCCGCGCCTTCAGCGGCGAAAAAACGGCCCGCACCGTCGACGGGGCAGTAGACCGGCAGCCCGTGCTCGACGCCGATGACGTAATCTTCCTGGCCGTGTCCCGGGGCCGTGTGCACCGCGCCAGTTCCTTGTTCGAGCGTGACATGCTCGCCCAGCATGCCGATGGAGTCGCGCTCCAGAAACGGGTGCCGGTACTTGGTTCCCGCGAGCTTTGCGCCGTCGAAGGTCGCGATCACTTCCGGCGATTCCCAGTCGCAGGCCTCCGCCGTGGCGCTCACCAAATCGCGCGCAACGATGTAAACGTCTCCCGCTACCTCAACCGCTTCGTATATGTAGCGTGGATGGTAGCAGATGCCCAGGTTAGCCGGGATCGTCCACGGGGTCGTCGTCCAGATCAGGCCGAAGACCTTCTTGCCCGCCAGCGCAGGGTCGATCACCGCCGGATCGGTCTGCAGTGCGAAACGAACCCAAATCGACGGGCTTGAGTGGTTTTCGTACTCGACCTCGGCCTCTGCCAAAGCGGTGCGGTCATGGATGCACCAGTTGACTGGTTTCAAACCTTTATATACGTATCCGAAATCCAGGAAATCCACGAACGCGCCGGCGATGACTGCCTCGTACTGGGCGCTCATGGTGAGATAGGGTTCCTGCCAGCGCCCAAAAACACCCAGCCGGATGAAGTCGCGGCGCTGCAAATCGACGTATTTCTCTGCATACTTCCGGCATGCCGCGCGGATCTGAGAGGCCGTCATCCCGGCCTTCTTGCTGCCCAACTGGCCATCGACTTTGATCTCAATGGGCAGGCCATGGCAATCCCAGCCGGGGACATAAGGGGAGTCGTATCCCTCCATCGTCTTAAGCTTTACGATGAAATCTTTCAACAATTTGTTGAAAGCGTGGCCCAGGTGGATATTGCCGTTGGCGTAGGGCGGTCCATCGTGCAGGATGTAGGTCGGCCGTCCGGACCGGGCGCCCCGGATGCGGTCGTAAATGCCTGTCTTGTCCCAATGTTCCAATAACTTAGGCTCCAACTGGGAAAGGCTTGCTTTCATCGGAAAGGCGGTTTGCGGGAGGTGAACTGTCTTCTTAAGGTCGATTTTTGTCAAGTCCAGGTTCGCGGATTCCATTGGAATATCTATCTATGGTACCCGATCCGGGTACCTGATCCCGCATTCGCATATTGACAGAATTATGAGTTCAGCTTAAGATGCTGTTCTCTTGTAGTTTGCGCTTCGGGTGAGGCCTAACCACGATGTTTCAGCTCGGCGAGAAAGTGATTTACCCCAATCACGGGGTCGCGACGGTGGAAAACATCACTAGCCGTGTATTCGCCGGCCAGATGGAACGCTATTACCTGCTGCGGCTCTCTCCCAACAGCTTGACCGTGATGGTTCCGTTTTCGCATGCCGATCATGTCGGGTTGCGCAAGGTGACCAAGAACGGCCAACTGGCCCGCGTGATCGATTTCCTGGGCGAAAACCGGCGCAAGCGCCAGCAGGATTGGAAGGATCGCTTCAAGGAAAACTCGGAGAAAATGCAGAAGGGCGACCTTCTGGAGATCGCCGAGGTGCTCAAGAGCCTGCTGGTGTTGCAGGCCGAAAAGCCGCTGTCGTTCCGCGAAAAAAAGATGCTGGACCGCGCCCGCCACATGCTGATGACGGAGCTCTCCACCTCGCGCGGGTGGACAGAACCGGAGGCCGCCCAGGCGCTGGAGCAGGCGCTTTCCAAAGTCCATTTGCACTTTCCGGAACGGATATAAAATCCGGCATGCCCTCGGTCCGTGCAATACAATAAACGGCCGGAGCATGCCTAAAACTCTTCGCTTTCGCATGGCGTACTGGATGGACGGCGACTGGGGACTCGACGGCAAAATCGTGCAACAAAACGGGTGAAGGCTGCGCGTCAGTCTGTGGCGGGCGAGAGGGCTCTATACTCATGTGTAGGAGCACGGTGAAGATGGAGGTCCACCGCTCACAAGAGGAAAACATGAAGCCTGTCTCGGCGAAGTGGAGTCTCGGCGCGGTTGTGGCCGCGGCTTTGCTGGCCGCTTGCCAGAGTGCTCCACCAACTCCGTCCGCGCCGCGCGAACTGGCGCCGCTCGTCCTCATTCAGCGCATCGCCGTGCCTGGCATCGCGGGCCGCGTGGATCATTTCACCGCCTATCCGAAGAGGCGATTGCTTATGTTTGCGGCACTGGGCAACCATTCGCTGGAAATCGTCAACACCTTCGAAGGCAGGGCCGTTCACAGCATCAAAGGATTAGACCAGCCGCAGGGTGTGCTCTATGTTCCTGAACTCGATAAAATCTTCGTGGCGAATGCTGCCAGCGGAACCGTCCACGTCTATGACGGCAAGACTTACTCACTTCGCAAGACCATCGCGCTGGGCGAGGAATCCGACGCCGACAACGTCCGCTGGGATGAGGCTTCGAAGCGGGTTTTCGTCGGCATCCGGGGCGGCATCGCCATGATCGACGCGGTGACCGAAACGCACACCGGGACGGACCTCAAAGGCAGCGGCGGCCACTCGGAGTCGTTCCAACTGGAGAAGAAGGGTTCGCGCATTTTCGTCAACGTGCCGGAGGACGGTAGCGTGGTCAATGTAATTGACCGCAATACCGGTGCGCTCACTAAGTGGGAACTCAATGGAGCCAAGGCCAACTACCCGATGGCGCTCAATGAGGACGATCACCGGCTGTTCATTGTTACGCGCAGACCTCCGCTGCTGATGGTGCTGGATACAGAGACCGGCAAGGAAGTCGCGCGGGTCCCGGTGGGCGCGGCCTCCGACGACGTGTATTTCGACGCGGAACGCAAGCGGATTTACGTCATCTGCGGCGAAGGACACATCAGCGTCGTCCAGCAGAATGATCCGAATCACTACTCGCTGCGCGCCAACATCCCGACCGCCGTCGGCGTGCGCACCGGCATCTTCTTTGGGAACAGCCTGTATGTCGGCGTCCCCGCCTCCGCGCCGGAACCCGCGCAATTATGGAACTACGACGTGCAAGAATAAGGCACGATGAGGCGTTCCCTCATAGTTGTGGCCGTCGCCGCCGCCGCCGGAATCGCGGGGACCTACTGGTACGTCGCCAACGGAGGCATGATCGCCCGCCAGAGGTCCGCCGGTTGGGAAGCCTCCATCGCGCGCAGACTGCTGACGATCAGTGTTCCGCGTTCCGCCCGCCAGCAGAAGAGCCCGCTCACGGCGGACGCCAACACCGCGCACCTGGACGCCGGGCAGTCTCTCTACAGACAGAAATGCGAAGTCTGCCACGCAACTGATGGTGGAGGGCGGACCGAAACCGCCGGTGGGCAATATCCGCCGCCGCTCGACTTGCGTTCCGCCGAGGTGCAAGGTCTGACCGACGGCGAACTCTTTTATTTCATTCGCAACGGCATCCGCAACACCGCCATGCCCGGATGGTTTCTGCCGGATCAACAGATTTGGCAGTTGGTCGTGTATGTACGCAATCTTCCCAAAGGCGCCTTACGCGAGGGAGAACCACCGGCGCAGGCCGCGACGGGCGGATACACGGGTTCAGCGGCCTGCCGTTCCTGCCACGCGGAAGTCTATGAGCGGTGGGCAAAGACGCTGATGGCCAACGTGGTGCGCGATCCCAAGGCGCATCCGGACGCCATTCTTCCCGACCTCTCGAAGCCCGATCCCCTGGTTCACTTCACGCGCGAGGAAATCGCGTTTGTCTATGGCAGTAAGTGGAAGCAGCGCTACTTCAAGCAGGTCGGCTCCGACTATTTCCCGTTCCCCGCGCAATGGGATGTGAATCACAAAGTGTGGCGGCCCTACAAAGTCGCCAAGGGCACGGACTGGTGGACGCAGTATTTTCCCGACGACAATTTCCAGCGGCCCACTGGCCAACTGTGCGACGGCTGCCATTCTGTCAACTACGACATCAAGACCAAGGCCGTCACGGAATGGAACGTCGGTTGCGAATCCTGCCACGGTCCCGGCGGCACGCACGTGAAGCAGGCAAGTGCGGGCAACATTCTGAACCCGGCGCGCATGGAACTGGTTGCCGCCAACGACGTGTGCATCCAGTGCCATTCGCAGGGCCGGCCCCGCGTGAAACCGATCAGCGGAAAATATTACGACTGGCCCGTGGGTTACCGCGCCGGCGGCAAGTTAAGCGACGTGTGGACGCTGGAAGAACACAAGCTGGGCGAACAGACCTTTACGCATTTCGCTGACGGCACCGCGCATAAGAATCGCATGCAAGGCAACGATTACGTCACCAGCGCGATGTATACGCACGGCGTCGCCTGTTTCACATGCCACGACGCGCATGGCAACGGCAACAACGCGATCCTGCGCAAGCCCGCGCAGCAATTGTGTCTGGATTGCCACGGCGCGGGTTCTCCGAACGGTCCGCGCGCGGAGACGCTAGAGCAGCACACCCATCACAAGGCCGGAAGCGCCGGCAGCGAGTGCATCGCCTGCCACATGCCGTCGATCGAACAGACCATCGCCGATGTGAATGTGCGCAGCCACACGTTCCGCTTCATCGCTCCCGGCACGACGGAGAGCTTGAAGGTCCCGAATGCGTGTAATTCCTGTCACAAGGACAAGACCACACAGTGGTCGAAAGACGCGTTGAAAACGTGGTCCGGCATGGCGCCTTGGCGCGTGGCGAACTGAGATTAGGCGTTTGGAGGACACCCGCGTCCGTGAACTCGCTCTGGATGAGCAAGGATAGGACGCGTAGTCCGAATTTCTCGGCCGTTACTTTTTCTTCCTGGCCCTTAGCACCAGCAGACCGCCGGACAGCAACGCGACAGCGGCCGACACTGATCCCGCATTGATTTCGGGAACGCTCGCCGTTTCAGCGGCGGCCATTATGGGCACAGCCAGAGTCAGAGCAATCATCAAATTACCAAAATAACGCATAAAATCTCCCTATCCCGATACCGGTATATCCCGGCTCTTATTTCTTCTTGCGGGCCCTCAGCACCAACAGGCCACCCGACAACAGCGCAATCGCGGCGGACACTGATCCCGCATTGATTTCGGGAACGCTCGCCGTTTCACCGGCGGCCAGCATGGGCACAGCCACAGCCAGTGCAATCATCAGATAACCAAAATGTCTCACGTTACCAGTCTCCTTCTCTAGATTCATGCAGTCGCCAGTGCTAGCGCGACGATTGAATAACCGAGAGTTTATTGCGATCTCTACCGATCTATTCCGCATCGCCGTCTCAACAGGGCCGGACAGTGACGGAAGTATTGAAAAGAATAATCGAGGAGTGCCGATTCGTCAAGGCCTAATCTGCGTCGTAGTACTCCTCCAACCAAGGAATCCTCCGTTGGTTCCCTACGGGTTGCCGGCCTCCGGTTTCCTCCGGAACGGGTGACTGAACATGAAGCCAATGTCAAGACTCATTGGCTGCTGTTTGCCGTGTATTCCGACCACCAGCCCTTCCTGGCCGGCCTGGGGACTGGCTAGATAGCTGCCGAACATGCGGTCCCACCATGGAAAAATATCCCCTAAGTTGGCGTTCTGATCGGAAATCGCTTCCGAATGGTGGATCCGATGCATATCGGGGGACACAAAGAGGTAACGGCTCAATTTTTCTAATCGCGGCGGTAGCGACGCGTTGGCGTGTCCGAAAAAACTCATGAACACGCTAGTAAGCTCGCTGACAACGACAGCGGAGACGGGAGGAGCCAGAAGCAGGATCGCGGACAGGTAGCCTGCCTGGTTGAACAGTACTTCCATGGGATGGACGCGCAAGCCGGTGGAAAGATCGAAGTCGGGATCGGAATGGTGCACTTCGTGGAAGCGCCACAGGCCCGGAATTCTGTGCAATCCCACGTGCAGAAGGTAGCGTGTGAGATCCAACAAGGCCACGGCCAGCAGCCAGCGGAACGGAATCGGCGGCTGGCTTTTGTTTAAGATTCCGTACGGATTGCCGGCGGCCGAAACGGCCGCCAACACTGGTGAGACGCGCGCCGTCAGCGCCAGGCCCGCCGCGCACACAAACCACACGACGGCGTGGTTCCTCCATCGGCGTCCGGCATTCACAAGGAGTGGGCGCAGTGGACGGCAGGTTTCCCAAATCGCAACACCTAGAAAGGTGCCGACGAATACCCACCAGTACGCCGCGCCCTCGAGTTGCACCCAGTCCATTCGCGATGCCTGCCGCTACGGTATCCTAGCGCCGGAAATCTGGACAGTCAACATGCGGGACTTGTAGTGTCGCTAGTATGTGATCTGTCCGGTTGAATTCACACATGAACTGTCCGCTTTGAAAAAGCGGCGGAGGAAGCTGAGGGGTGGACCCCAGCCAGCAATACTCCGCGGCGGAAACGGAGCGGATGATGAAACTGCAAGACGTGTTACTG
>CAMAVI010000117.1 GCA_945861625.1 Candidatus Sulfopaludibacter sp. SbA3 | reverse complement strand
CTTTTTGCTTGTACGGATCGCCTGGACGGCATGCTGGGCGGTGTGGACTGAATTCACCGCGTCCCGTAAACTCCGTTTTGAATTTCCGGACTCTCCCGGTGCATTTCAGGCAGGCTCAAGTTTTTGGACTTCTGCCACAGACTGCTATGGCCAGGCGTATCCCAACGATGCTTCACTGCAATTCAATGGTGGCTCTACCGAGAAGGGTGTGTCTGCCCTAAAAGCGGATGGAACGCCAGCCCACTCGGGACACATTGGTGGACGGGATATAGATCTAAAGTATATGAACGCGGCGGGCCAGAGAGTGTCGTCAGTAGGTGGTGCAGACATTTCTCGGACACAATTTCTCATTAACTCATTTGGTACTGCCGGTTTGAGCACTGCCTATACAGGGGATCAGAGAAAATTTGGCTTGGGTCCCATCGACGCGCGCACTCAACAGGGTCATGCGAGTCACCTCCATGTCGGAACCCCTGTGCCCGTGAGAGAGGAGCACCGGATAGTTCCGGGCCAGCGATGAAAGGAAGGCTAGCGGTCTTGTGTATGATTTTGGCCTCGTTCGCCAATGGGGCATGGGACGATGATGTGAAGATTCATCCGGAAACGATATACGAATGCATGAGACTTCCTATGGCGTCCCAAGCCGAGATTACAATGGGGAAAAATCCCTACTACCTACGCGGCGACTTTGATGGCGATGGAAGGCCCGATTATGCGGTGGCCGTTCGGGGGAAGCTTACAAAGCGACTGGGTGTGCTGATCTGTGTTGGAACCGGGATTGGGTATTTGCTCGGGGCAGATAATCCGACGGTACCACCTTTCTCGGACATGCCCAAAGATCTTTTTTTTGCACCCAATTGGGCTGCGCTGTCTCGGCAAGAAACAACAGAGATCTCTAAGCTCCCACCTTTTGGGCCGCGTGTCCTGCCGCAGATCCGTGGTGAAACAATCGCTATGACTTGGGAAGATGGAACTGCGTTGATCTACTGGGATGGGCAGCGCTTTAGGTGGCTGGGAGCTCGCAAGTAGGCATCGTTACGACGCGCGGATTTCACCTATGATGAGCGCTCCGAAGTTCACCGCCAAAGAACGCGACGCCGAGACCGGGCTGGATTACTTCCTTGCTAGGTACTTCTCCGGTCCGCAGGGTAGATTCACAAGCCCAGACGAGCCGTTCAACGACCAAGACCAAGCTGACCAGCAGAGTTGGAACCTATACAGCTATACCCGTAACAACCCGTTGCGCTATGTCGATCCCACTGGAAGGTGTAGCAAGGCGGCTGACGGCTACACCGACGAGGGTAAAGGACTCTTCCCGGGTTCATGTTCAGGCGGGACCATCGGCGACAGCAACAAGAACAAGAACTCCACCAACGTTAATGATTTCGAACCACCATCACCATTGCTGTTGGCAGTGGCCACCGGCGCGCAGCGGGCCAAGGGGCCCGTGAACGCCGTCGGAATTGCGACCGGCGTCGTTATGGCTGTTGGTGTCGGGGTTGGTGCCATTGCCGGTGGGACCGCCTTGACGAGCCTCGCAATTGCAAGCACTCCGCTACTTCCTGCAGTCCCTAGCGCCATCGAAAAGCTTCAACGAATAGGAGTGTCGCTTCAGCAGGCTGCCCAAATAGTGGCGAGCCCTGGCAGTCAGAAGCTCATTGACACGGCAAATGGAAACAACATCAACGTCATCCAACAGGTCGGTGACAAACTCGTGAGGATAACGCTTGATCCAGCAGGGCAGAGGATCATCTCGGCGGGCTATGTTCAGGAACGGAATGTTGCCAACAGCATCGCGTCTGGGTGGTTCATCGTCAAGTAAGGCAGGCAGAAAATGGAGTTCACTTCCGACGAAAAGATGCGCGCAATCCCAACGCTGACTGAAGCGCTCTTCCGGCACGTGCTGAATGACGAAGACCCTATCTTTATTGGGGACGAAGCGACCATCTTAGACGTGTCGATGGCCCCACCTGACGAACTGCTGAAACGGTGTTCGGAGTACTACGAGACTTCTGTGTCGCTTGAAGACCTTCGGAGGCCCTTGTGGCAACTGCTTCCAGAACTTGAGGCCAAGCGAGCGAAACCGAAACCGGTGACAGACGGGCTTTTTCCCGATTCCTGACGCGTCACCGGTAAGCGTCTTTGCGATTGAGGACACGGAGGATGCGGAGAGTGCCGCCATCGGCGGCAAAGCGGACGCGCCAGTCGCCGATGCGCAAGCGGTACTCCGGGGGATCGATGCCCTGGAGCTTTTTGACGTTGCCGGTTTCGGTTTCGGCGAAGCGCTCGACGGCCCGCTGGAGACGGCGGGCGATGCCTTTGTCGAGCGCCGCCATATCTTCGAGCGAAGACTCGGACCACTCCAGATCTTTCATTCCCGGTCCGTCACTCTAGCGCCACTATTCCAGCCCGAGGCGGCGCATAGCCTCGCTATGAGGAATGCCCTTGCCGCCGTTTTGCTTGAGCCAGTCGCGCGCCTCGGAGACGGCTTGCTTTTCTTCCTCGCTCTCCGGTTCGTCGTCGATAGGCGCGTTGTGGAGAGCCGCGGCCACGGGATCGGTCATGACTTCGAGCAACTGGGCGACGGCGGCAAGCTGGCCGGGACCCAGGCGGTCAAGCAGTTCCACGACATGCTGTTTGTCGGTCATCGTCCATTCTCCTGACGCCTCACCGGCGATATGTTTCTCATTTTATCAGGAACCGCTTACCTGCTCCCTCCGAAGCCTTCTCCCGATGCAGCGTTGCTTTAGGAGCCACTAGTTCCGGCCGTCTGTCTGGACACCTTCCGCGTTGGCATGGGAGCATGGAAAGCGGCGGAAACGTAACTCATGACAAATCTCAAGCCTGTGGATGTGGCCATTATCGGCGGAGGCTGGAGCGGCCTCGCCATGGCCAAGGAAATCACCACCCGGAGCGGACTGAACGTGGTGGTGCTGGAACGCGGCATGCCGCGCAAGACGTCGGATTATGCGCTGGGCATGGATGAGCTCGACTACGCGCACCGCTTGCGCATGATGCAGAACATCGCCGACGAAACCATTACGCACCGGCATTCGGTTCGCGACGTTGCTGCTCCCGTGCGCCAGTACGGGTCTTTCTTGCCGGGTACGGGCGTGGGCGGCGCGGGCGAGCACTGGAACGGCGCGGCGTTCCGCTTTATGCCGGAGATGTTCACGCTGCGCTCGCACATGAACCGCAAGCACGGCGCGGCGAAGCTTCCGGCGGATCTCGATGTGCAGGACTGGGGCGTCACCTACGACGAGCTCGAACCCTACTACTGGTATTCCGAACAGATGATGGGTGTCAGCGGCAAGGCGGGCAATCTGCGCGGCAAGATCCTGCCCGGCGGGAATCCTTTCGAAGCGCCCCGGCAAAACGAGTACCCCACGCCGCCGCTGAAGAATTCACAGGCCATGGATTTGTTCGAAGCCGCCGCCAAGCGCCTGGGCCATCATCCTTACACGAGCCCGGCGGCCAATCTGAGCCAGACGTACACGAATCCGGATGGCGTCACGCGCCCCGCCTGCGCCTACTGCGGCTTCTGCGAGCGCTTCGGCTGCATGGTAGGGGCCAAGTCGCAGCCCAGCAACACGCTGCTTCCCGTTCTTCAACGCCAGAAGAATTTCGAATTGCGCACGGGAAGCTGGGTCCGCAAGATTGTCCACAAAGACGGTCGCGCTACCGGCGTGCAATACGTGGGCGCCAACGGGGAGGAATTCTTCCAGCCCGCGGGGCTCGTCGTACTGGCGTCGTTTACCTTGAACAACGTCCGGCTGCTTGCGCTTTCGAAGATCGGCACGCAATATGATCCTTCGACGCGCAAAGGCACGCTGGGCCGCTACCTGACGCATCAGGTGGATTCCGCCACGCGCGTTTTCATGGACAAGCCGCTCAATCTCTTCATGGGCAGCGGGGCTCTCGCCATGCGCCTTCCCGATTTCGACGGCGACCGCGGGCTGAAGCCGGAAGAGGGGCTCCTGCGCTTCGGCATGCTGTTCATGCTGGCCCCGGGCAGCCGTCCGATCGCCAATTTCGCCGCGCTGCCGCAGGGAGCCGCGCCCAAGAACTGGGGTCCGGAGTGGAAGAAAGCCGCGCTGCAATGGGCTGACCGCGTGATCACCATTGGCCTGGCGGGCGAGCACCTTTCCTATCGCGGGAATTTCATGGACCTCGACCCTACCTACACCGACAAGTTCGGCGATCCGCTGCTGCGTTTCACGCTCAACTGGACCGAGCACGAACACAAGCAGCGCGATTTCGCCGCCAAGCTGGCCGTGCCGCTGGGCCGCGCGATGGGCGGCAAGACCGACGAATACCGGAATCCGCGCGCCAATTACAACGTGATCAATTACCAGACCACGCACGTGCAGGGCGGCACCTCGATGGGCGCGTCGCCGGATATGAGCGTGGTCAACCGTTACTCGCAGCACTGGAACATGTCCAACCTGTTTGTGATTGGCGCATCAACGTTTCCGCAGAATCCGTCGCACAATCCGACGCTCACCGTGCTGGCGCATACCTACTTTGCGGCCGACGCGCTGATCAAACGCTATCTCAAGAATCCGGGGAAATTAGCATGAGACGCCGAGAGTTTCTGACCATTCCCGCCACCGCGTTGGGCGGCACGCTGCTGTACACGCTGGCCGGGGAGCCTTTTCGTCTGCAAGCCCAGGATGGCAAAGTCAAAGTGCCGTTGCGTTTCTTCACCGAGGCCGAAGCCAAGCAGGCGCAGGCCATCTGCGCGCTCATTTTTCCGAGTGACGCGAGCGGCCCCGGCGCGACCGAAGCCGGAGTGGTGATCTACATTGATCGCCAGCTTGCCGGACCCTATGGAGCGGACAAATACCGCTACACCAAGGGGCCGTTCACGAACACCGTGCCCGAACACGGTTATCAGGGCAAAGAAAATCCGCGCCAGGTTTACCGCCAGGGTCTCCAGAGCCTGGGGAACTTCGCCGCGCTGCCCGCCGCCGAGCAGGTGAAGAAGCTGGAGTCCATCGAAAAGACTCACTTCTTTCAAATGGTGCGCACGCACACCATCGAGGGCATGTTCGCCGATCCCATGCACGGAGGCAACGCCGGGCTGATCGGTTGGCAGATGATCGGCTTCCCTGGCCCGCAGATGAGCTACCGCGAGGAAATCGACAGGCACCGCGGCCAGCCCTACCGCCCCAAGCCCGCCAGCTTAGAGCAGATCATGCACCGCAAGCCCGCTCTGATGGAAGACGAGAAGAGCTAGCGGCGTGCGAGCCGGCGGCCACGGTCTTCATCCGTGTGTATAAAGTGTGTATAAAGTGTGTATCATTAAGCTAGAAGGTTGAGGGATGATCCAGGTTGGACAGCCGGGAAGTGATCAGGGCCTTGACGCGGGATGGCTGGTACGAAGTAGATCAGGTTGGCAGCCACAAGCAGTTTAGACACCCGCGGAAAAAGGGCCGTGTAACCGTTCCGCACCCCCCAAGGGACATCCCCGTAGGAACCTTGAAGAGCATTGAAAAACAGGCTGGCGTCAAGCTGAGATAATTCCAGCGCGGGAACGAAAACATGGAATACATTGCGTATCTTCACAAGGACCGGAAGTCGGATTACGGCGTGAGTTTTCCTGATTTTCCGGGCTGTGTGACGGCAGGCAAGACTCTTGCCGAAGCACACAGGATGGCGGAGGAAGCCCTGAGCCTGCACATCGAGGGGATGATGGAGGACGGCGAGCCGATCCCGGAAGCTTCCACCCTCGACGCTTTGGCGAACGATCCTTCCCTGAAGGGCGCGGTCGCGTTTTTAGTGAGCGTGGATGTGGCGGAGAAGGTAGGGCGGTTTAACATCACGGCGCGCAAGAGCCACATGGAAGAAATCGACCGGCGCGCGAAGAAGGAAGGAATGACCCGGTCGGCGTATATGGTTTCCTCCGCTCTCGCCGGACGGCCTAAGGAGCACCGGCCTACGCGGGCAGGCCGTTGACAAAGCCCTAAGGCGTCTTCTTCAGCGGAATGGTATGATGATGCTCCATGAGTACTCTTGCGACGCGCGGCATCATTTCAAACGTTGTGCTGATAGGGCTCGCCGCTGTCCTGGTGGGCGGCTTTTTGGGATTGTCTTATGCCTGCCCCTGTGACCGTATCCAGGGCGTTTACCTCTTTGGCAATGTCAAGGAAGAGCCGGTACGCGACTGGTCCTTCGCGAACGAGGTTTCCGTGTGCCAGATTCAGGTGGGCGGCATGCTGCCCCACTCCCTCAACCTGAATTGCATGTCCACGCCGGACGGTAAGCTGTACCTCAGTTGTTCCAACTGCGCGCCTAAATCCTGGTCCAATGCCGTGCTGAAAGATCCAAGTTCACGCCTGCGGATGAATGGCGACGTGTACCCGGTCACCCTGACGCGGGTCAACGACCCGGCGGAAATGGATCTGGCGTGGGAAACACGCGTAAAGAAATTGCAGGTGGTGGGCACGCCGAGTAACCCGGCCGTGCCGATCGGCACGCCGAGGCCGGCCACCTGGTGGACCTTCCGGGTCGATTCCCGTTAGACGGAACGGATGCCCCCACGCGCAGTGGACGAGGGCATTGCGTCAATAATTCAACTGCATCTGGATGCGAAACAGATTTCCCTGCTGGCGGTTGTTGAGCACACGTGAATCTTCAAACGTGCGATCCGAGCGGGCGTAGAGGCCCACCAGTTCGATGAATGGATTCGGCTGCCATTCCACACCGAACTCCAGGTCGCGGACCAAGTAACTGCGAGCGTCAAACTCGTGTTTTTTGCCGCCGCTGTAGTATTGGTAGCGAGCGAACGGGATAAACGTCTGGCCATGCAGCTTTTTCATGAACATGGTCTGCGCATAGCCACCCTGCAAGCCGCTTTGTTCGATGCGCTTGGTGGTGGGGTTGAAGCGCGGACCGGTTCCAACATTGTATTCGGCCTGGAACCCGAGGGGTTGTGGATACACCACCAGGCTCAGAGCCGCGCGCTGATCGCTAAAGCTGCCAGGCCCGCCGACCGCCGCACCGCGCTGATCGCTGGTGACGGTGTAGCGTCCTGTGTATGCCTGAATGCCGGGTTCGATGATTTGGCCGCCCTTGAGCCGGAACGGATAAGACAATCGGCCCACGGTATGCAGGTTATTGTTGGCCTCGGACCGGTTAAGGGTTTGGCCGTTGTAAACACCAATACCGAAAACGCCGTAGTCGCCGGATCCCTTCAGGCCTGTACTCACAAGATCGGCGAAGCGCTGCCGAATGGGCGCCGGCGCCCAGTAGAAAAAAGCTCCCAGGTCGCGCTCGTTGGAGTGCGAGCTATTGAGGGAGTCGGCGCGGTCGAGCGAAATCCGGTTCTGGCTGGATTGCAAGTTTTCAAATCCGTAGGGGATTTTCGACTGGCCCACCCGCACGCGGTACTCTTTCTTCTTATCCAGCGCGACATCGAAATACAGATCGCGGACTTGCCCGAAGTTAAGATTGCCAGACTGGCTGGCGAAATCCGGCTGAAAATAGATATACACTTTGTCGCTCACGTCACCGCTCAAAATGAAGCGGGCACGGCGAAGAAAGAATCCGTTGTTCACGCCAAGGGAGCGGTCGCACTGTTCGCAGGCCAGCAGCCCGTTGGTGGAAAACAGGCGGTTATAGCGGAACTGCGAATATCCGCGGAACGAGTACTTCTGATACCACGCTCGCGGGGCTTCCGGTTTGGGCGCCGCCGCCGCCGCCGTGGTCGTGGGAGCCGCGGGCTTGGGAGGATCAACCCGTGTAGGGGCCGGCGGCGTCTGAATGGAGGCGGGAACCACGGCTACCGCGGACGCGGTCAAAACGGTGTTCGGGGCCATTGCGGCCAGGGATTGCGGCGCGGCCCCGGCGGCGGCAACCGGCGCTTGTGCCTGAATGGGAGCGGCGTTAGCCGCCGTCTGCGCCTGAATCCGGTTAATGCGCTCCTGCTGATCCGCGATGGTCTTGCGGAGGGCCTCCAGGGCTTTCATCTGCTCGCCCAAGAGCTGGCTGGCGTGTTCGAGTTCGGCCCTCGCCGCAGCCAACTCCTGGGCGTCGGAGGAGGCATTTTGAAATCCCCATAGACTTGGGCAGGCCACCAAACCCGCGAACAGGAGGATGCTCTGTAATCGATTTCTCATCTAGCTGTAACCGATGGTATGTGACGTGTGTAAATATCGCGTTACAACGATGTGAATTTGTGTTACGGAGTCGGGAGCTATTCGACTCCGAGCGCAGCAGCGGATAGCCGGTTTCCTGGCGCGGGAAAGGGCCTCCCGCGGTCCCCGCCGGTTCCGGTTAGCGGGAGTCTGCTACTACTTGAGGTGAGCCAGGTCCTTTTCGTTTTCGCTGCAAATAGTCTCCAGAACGTCGCTATCGGGAAGCAGGACTTCCGTGACCTTCACCGTAAACGGTTTCGTATACAGCTTGGGATCATCGACGGTGATCCGCACGTCCATATGGCCGAAATCGCGGCGATGAAAACGCTCTTGCAGACGCAAAGCTTCGCTGCGGGGATGTCCGCCGCCATCCAGCCGGGCTTTGTCATTGAATCCCGCCGCGTCCACCACGAACGTATCGCCTTCCCAGCGCCCCACGGAATAGCCTAGCCATGAAGGGTTGGGATCCGCGGGCAGCTTGCGCCCATCCGTATAGATCTGGCGGTACGAGTTCCATGCCTCGTACAGGACCATGGTCACTCCCTTCGTTTGAATGATCTTAAAGGGATAGTAGGAGAGCATATCGGCGGCCGGGATGCTAGGCGGCAAACATTTGGAGGTCGGAGTAATCGCGGTCGCGCGATTTTTCCGCAGCAATTCGGCGGCTTCGGGCCGCAGGGGCGATTCCTCGGGCTTGAAGTCCGCGAGAATGTTCCAGAAGTACTTGCTGAAGGTGCGGGGATCGTCACCCGGCACGACGAAGTAGTCTGCCTTGCCGAGGGGGCTTTCGCTGGGCGGCGTGAGCTCGGTCTGCCAGACTCCGGAGAGGTCGGGCTTACCGTCGGGAGCGTGCGGCGCGGGAGCGGTTAAGTTCGGTTTGCCGTCACGGGTGCGGGGCATACCGGGCGTAGGATAGTTCAACCATTGCGCATGGACGCAGGTAGAGAGGAGTGCAAATGCAGCAAGCAACCGTTGAGGTGACATCTTCAAGCCTCCAAGCTCAAGCCCTCTGGGCTTAAATGTTACCTCAGAAATGTGCCGCTTATTCTTTGCCGAAGTTCTTGGCCAGGTATTTGACGATGAGGTCGAACTCCTCGTCGGAAGCGCGGGCGCCGCGGGCGGCCATATTATCCACCTTTTCGTCCCATTCCGCGCGCGTCAGCCGCTTGGCGCTGAATTCGGAGACTCCGTGGCAGGGTGTGCAAACCTTCAGAACAATGTCTTTGCCGGGGCCATCGGGAAGATCTTGCCCGTGAACCGTTGTTGCCCCGAACGTGGAAAGCATGAAGGAGACCGCAAGCGACCCCAGTGCGACGAATAATCCCCGAAAAACACTCACTCTGGCCATGTACTTGAATATAACAAACCCCAATCATAGCCTTTGGATCGTGTCGGTAGTAAGTCAATGTGTCCGGTTTTATTCACACGTGATCTGTCCGGTTTCGTCTATTCATCCCGTTGCACCTCTACGGCTGGCCGAAGGAGGTTTTCTGGTTTTGGTTCTTAATGAGAGAAGAGTCGTAGGAGCGGTGGGAA
>CAMAVI010000116.1 GCA_945861625.1 Candidatus Sulfopaludibacter sp. SbA3 | reverse complement strand
CCTCTGCGCGGGGCATGGGATTTTGCGCCGTGCCGCGCACCGCTTCCACGCGCTCGCGGAGCATGGTGCCGTCGGTCAGCGTCACTTCCACAATGCTGACCCGCGCGGGCTTCAGCTTGTCCAGTTCTTCGTCGGGAACCAGTTGCACTTTGGCGCGCTCGCGCAGCACCGCGGCATCCTTCATGCGCGGCGTATCGTGGGCCGCCGCGAAGGACGCGGTCTTGTCGAGCAACATCACCGCCACCATGTGCTGGAGGCAGATGTCCGGCATTTCGCGGTTGTTCACCGTATTGGCGTCATTGGGCGCCACGCGCACCACCACCTTCTGCACTTGCGCCGCCTCAAAGGGACGCTTCTTGCGTATCAGCTCCAGTGCGTCAAGTGGCGCTTGAATCGGCGAACCGACGGTCCACTTCTTGATGTTGGTCCGTGAGACTTCGTACCGCGAGCCGAGCTGCTCCACCAGCTTTTCGGGATCGGCAGCCGGATTAAACGCCATCAGAAAATTATCCGGGCCGGTCAGAATATCATCGACCCCCGTCCCGCCGATCTGGATCACTAACGCCGCGCTCACGCCGTTGCGCGCCGGCCAGCCGCCGAAGACCTGCGACTTTTCGATGTGCTCGGTGTCGCGCTGCCAGGCCGCGATTCCGGAGGCCTGCTGCGCGGCGTAATCCAGCACCCAGCGCATCTGTTGCGCGTTGAGTCCCGCGGCGCATCCCGCCGCCGCCGCCGAGCCGAAATTGCCGGCGATGCTGTGCGAGCTGCGGTGCGACGCCATCTGATATTTCAGCGCCCCCAGCGTCATGGTGAAGCGCGTGCCGATATCGTAGCCCAGCGCCACCGCGCGCAGCATTCTTGTACCATCGGTTCCGAACTGTTCGCAAGTCGCCAATGAAGCCGGTACAATCGAGCAGCCAGGGTGCGATTGCGAGGGCGCGTGCGAATCGTCCGTCTCATCGGAGTGCGCCAGCATCCCGTTGACCAGCGCCGCCTCGATGGGTCCGCACAAGACGTTCCCGCCCACGATGGTTGCGGTTTTCTCGCCCGTGTGCGCTTTCGCCATCGCCAACGCGACTTTGCCCGGAGGCAGTTCCGTTCCCGACACCATGGCGGCCAGCGTATCGAGGAGATGGTGTTTGGTGTGTTCGAGGGCTTCCTCAGGTAGCGCTCGACCCGCCGCCGCGGCCATGTAGTCCGCCAGCTTGGTGATCACCGGACCCGGCGGATTCGCCGCGCGAACGAGGCGTGATGACACCGCCAGCGCCGCCGCGCTCTTCAATAGCGTTCGTCGTGTGGTTTGCATTTGGTCCTCTACTTAGTGATCTCGTTGCGGAACGTCACGCCGCCCTTCATCACAAATTTTACGCGTTCCATTTCCGTGATGTCGTTGAGCGGATCGCCCGACACCGCGACCAGGTCCGCGAACCGGCCCTTCTCAATGATCCCGATGTTCTTGCCTAGATCAAAGTTCAGGCCCTGCTCCGCCGCGTTGGTCAGCGCGGTGCGCAGCGCGTCGACAGGCTTCATGCCCCATTTCACGTACCAGGCGAATTGCGATGCCTGCTGTCCGTGCCCCTGAAAGTAGACGCCGCTGCCGAAAACCTGCGTGACGCCTTCCTTGATTAGGCGCTTGAAACTCTTTTCCGTGAGCGAGAAACGAGTGGCTTTCCCGCGCGACGCCTGCAGATCCTTCTTTTCCAGATCGTCGATCAAATCCCACAGCGTCTGTATCACAGGCCGCATCGTGCCGTTCGGCAGCGGCTTCTTGAACAGGCGGATAGTCTCGTCGTCGAGCCCCTCGGCGCCGGTCACGCCCACGATCACGTGCATGGGCATGTCCACGTTGGCTTCCAGGCAGATGCGCAAACCCTCGCCGCCGTAGGCGTGGCAGGCGACCTTCAGCCCGCGCTTGTGCGCTTCGTCGACAATCGCCTGATTCTCTTCGAGCGTCATCGACGGAACCAGAATCATCTTGCCGTTGGGATAGAACGCTCCGGAGCCCACCGGCTGCGGATAGCCGCTCCCCTCATAGTCTTCCGTTTCGTAAATCTTGATCCAATCCACGCCATAATGCGAACGATCGCGCACCGCCGCGCGGGCGGCCCACGGCCCGTGCACCGCCGCCGTATTCTGCCAGGCAGGGATGCCCGGACTGGTGCCGAACGGAACAATACTCGGAGGCGACGGATAGTAACTCGCACCGCGCGGATCGATGGCTGGTCCGGTCACCAGCATGCGCGGGCCCGGCACCCAGCCTTTATTGATGGCGTCGCGCAACTCGACACTCGCGTAGGTATACGGCGAGTTCATGTCTTGCACAGTGGTGAAGCCGGCGTTCAGATCCATCAACGCGTGATGCAGCCCCTGGAACGACGCCCGGCCGTCGTTCGGGTCCGGACCTTGCATCAGATGCACGTGTGCATCGATCAACCCCGGCAGCACCGTGGCGCGGCTCAGGTCGATGACCTGCATGCCCTGCGGGATCTGGATCTTATCCGCCGCGCCGACGTCCATGATCCGGTCGCCTTTGATCAGAATGACCTGATTCGCCAGGTGCGTGCCCGACTTGGGATCGAACATCTTTCCCGCGCGCACGGCCACGCCCTGAGGAGGCGGCGCATGCATCTCCATGCGGTCGGCGTTCCAGGGAGGCCCCATGGGCCGCTCATTTTGAGCAAAGATGGCGAGCGCGCACAGGCCCAGCGCGGTCCCCAAGAGAATGTTTTTCGGCATACGGTTCCTCTCAGGGAAGTATACCGGAGCGGTGCTACTGCTTCTTGGCCGGCCGGCGCGGCGCGGCGGGCGCGGCGCTTAGGCCCATCTCGCGCAGATGATCTCGCGCCTTGGCGGCCAGGTTGTGGGTCGGGTAACGTGACTGGAACTCTTTGAACTCCACGGCAGCGTCGGTGCGATGGCCGCCCTTCATCAGGTCGACACCCTTGTAGTACAGCGCATCCGGCGTCTTGGGGTTGTCGGGATACCGCTCCAGCACGGCGTCGAAGGCCTGCACGGCATCGTCATACTGCTTGGCCTGGTCATAGATGATGCCGATGTAGTACTGCGCGGCGGGGGCATTCTCCGTCTGCGGAAAGTATTTCAGATAATCGACGAACTCCGACATGGCGAGTTCGTGCTTGCCCGTCGAGTAATCGCGGAACGCGTTCTGGTACAAGCTCTCGGCGGAAACGCCAGGGGGTGGAGCGGGCGCCGCGGCGACTCCATTGGCGGACGGAGGCGGAACCGCGGGCGGCGTGCTCAGCGTGCGTACCGCGCTCGAAATGTCCGCCAGCTTGTTATCCAAAGTCCCGAAGCGCGACGATAGCTCGGCTACATTCTCGCGCAACGAACGCAGCTCGTCAGCGGACTGATCCACCTTGGTCCCCAGCACCGCCACCGGCGCGACCAGCTTGGTCTGCTGCTCGCTGATCCGCTCGGTCAGATTTTGCTGCAATGACACCAGTGACGCCGACATCTTCCCGGATTCTTCCAACGCTTGTTTGAGCAGGCTTTCCAGCGCCGTCATTTTCTGCTCCTGGCCTGCCTGCATTTGCTTGACCTGATCCTGCAATTGGGCCACGTCGCGCTGAATGGACAGAATATCTTCGCGTTTCTGGGCCGTTGCGAGCACAGGCAACAGCAAGAACGCCACTGCGGCCAGTTTCCAAGAGGTCGTGGGAGCTGTCATTGCGATCTCCTAAAAATGATGGGGACGGTGCGAGACCGTCCCCTATATACGATACCCTGCCCAGGGTTTTCGTTACGGGGCAGGCGCCAGATGAGCGCGGCGGTTGCGCTGATAGCACGGCTCACTGGCATCGGTGCAGACCGGGCGATCCTTACCGTAGCTGATGGACCGGATCTTGTCGGCGGGCACGCCCAATTGGACCAGGAAGTCCCTGGCAGAGGTAGCGCGGCGGTCACCCAGTCCGAGGTTATACTCGGCGGAGCCGCGCTCGTCGCAGTGCCCTTCCAGCACCACGCTGAACGAAGGATCAGCCGCGAAGATCCGCTTCAGCGCATCGGCCTGCCGCGTCAGCACGCCGCGAGCGTCGTCGCGGACGTCGCTCTTGTCGTAATCAAACAGAGCGTCGCCACTGGAAGCAACTTCGCGATTGAACATGTCGAGACCGGACACTTTGGGCTTGGCCGGAGGCGGCGGTGGAGGCGGCGGCGGAGCCGTCACGTTCACCGTCACCGAGCGCGTATCGTTGCCACCCGCTCCACGGGCCGTCAGAGTGTAGGTGGTGGTGTTGGTGGGAAAGACTTGCCGCGCGCCATTCGCCTGCACGGCGCCGATGCCGCTGTTGATGGAAATATCGGTGGCGTTGGCGACCGACCACGTCAGATTCGCCGACTGCCCGCGCTGAATGGAACCCGGCTCGGCCGTAAAGTTGTTGATCCGCGCGGCCGGTGGTGGCGGAGGCGGGGGTGGCGGAGGAGGAGCCTCCTGTTTCGGCGGAGGTGGCGGCGGGGGTGGCGGCACCTTCTTCTTGCACGCGGTGACCGCTAACAACAAAGTCACGGTCAACACCGCTGCACTCAGTGTTTTCATGCTCAATCGCATTTCTTTAACTGCCTCCTTAAGCTTTCCTAAACCTACGGCACTAAAAAACGCCCGTGTGTTAGTTTACCCCGTTTATCCACACCGGCTGAATGTTGTTTCCCTGCGTGGTCAACTGCTGCACATTGCTGCCGTCTGCCAGCATAGTGTAAATCTGCGTCGCGTTGCCGCGCTTGGAAGTAAAGACCAAATGCACGCCGTCGGGAGCCCACCACGGATTCTCATTCCGTCCGGTTCCCTGCGTCAACTGGATGGGCTGGCGCCTGGCCACATCCATCACGAAAATATTGAAGTTTCCGGGCTCATAGCCGCGCGTCCAGGAAAACGCAATCTGCTGCCCGCTGGGGCTCCAGGCGGGATTCGCCACGTCGCCTTCCCCCGTGGTCAACTGCTGCAGGTCGCCGCCATCCAGATTCATGCGCCAGAGTTGCTGGCGCCCACCGCGTCCGGAAATAAATAACATGTCCGCGCCCGTCTTGGGATTCACGCGCGGCGAGACTTCGATCGCACGCACATTGGAAATCCGCCGGAAGTTACTGCCGTCGATGCCGCCGATACAGATCTGCACCCAGCCGCCGATCGCCGTGGCGAACAACATCTGCTTGCCGTCCGGAGTGAACTCCGGCGTTTCCACCACCGAAGAAACCGGATTGTAGAAGGGCAGCCTGCGTCCGCTGTCGGTCGAGTGCACGCGGATTTGCGGATTGCCCCCCGCGTACGTAGTGAACGCAACCATTTTTCCGTCTGGAGAAAGCGCGGGCATGCCGGAAGTCGAATTGTACTGCGTCAGCCGCCTCTGGTTGGTGCCATCGTAATCCATGGACCAAATTTCCCTGGCCCCCGTGCGGTCGGAGGCGAAAAAGATCTTGCTCCCGGCCAGGCTCTTCGCGCCGAACTGTTGCAAAATGTCGGCGGCAAATTCGCGAGCCACTTTGCGCGCGCCCGCGGCATCCATGGAACCGAAGTACAGTTTGCCGATCACTTGCGCGCCGGTCACATCGGTCTGGGCCACGTTAAACAACCAACCGAACAGCACCAGCCTTCCGTCCTGTTCCCCGGTATAACCGAACGCCAGATAGTTGGCGCTCACCGGAGGCCCCGACCAATCCGTCAGCCAAGGGCCGTTGCGCACCGTTTGCGGCAGTTGGCCGCGGCGAACCGGCGTCGTCGTGGTGGGCGGGTGAAAATCCTGCGGGCGCTGTGGCGTCTCCAGCGGGTACATGCTCTTGGCCACCATCTTTAAAACGCCGGCGCCGGAGACTTCGTCCCACAGCGTCGCGTTGAAGGCGTCCATATACTTCTGCGCTTCACCGGATCCGCGCAGGTCGGCCACGGCGATTGCCGGGCGCTCCGACGTGCTGATTCTTCCGGTGATGTCGCTCGCCTGCTGTCCGCGCAGCAACACCGCGGCCGCCAGCAGCAAGCCGGTGGCGGTGAAAACCAGTGCGATTTTTTTGGTACTCATCGTTTCAACTCAAACCAGAATTCCACACGCGCCGAGTCGCGGTCAAAGCCCGCGGGAATCGGCGGAAATGGGCTAGCTTCCAGTATGGCGCGTTGCACGGAATAGTCCAGCGTGGAGACGCCGCTGGTCTGCACAATTTTCAAATTACGCACGCGCCCGTCGCGCATCAGCTCAAACGTAGCGATCACTTCCGGGGCGCTCTGCACGCGCGCGTCCACATCGGTGGTATGCCATTTCTGGGCGATCAACTGCTGAATCTGCGACGCGTAGCCGGCAAAGCGCGTCCCCAGCGTGGTGTTGGCTCCCGTGCCGATGCGCCCGGACCCTGGCGTCGCCGCAAACAAAGGATTCGACACCTGCGGCGCCTGCGAGGCAAAGACCTGGTTCTGATCAATCTCCTTGAAGTTGCGGAAGCGCTGGCGCTCGCTGGCCACATCCACCAGCCGCTTCTTCTCTTTCACCTTTAGAGGGATCGCGTTGGGAGATTCCTTCTCGCGCTGGGCTCTCTCGATGGGTTTGGAGGGCTGCTGCGGGACCTGCGATTCGGTATCGTGCGCGAGCGGATTGGCCGCGCCGTTACGCGGGATCGGAATGGAACTTACGGCTTCGACGCCAATGGCTCCGCCGCCGGCGTCCTTCGCGCCGAAAGAATCCCGCTGCAGGTTCACCCAGTTATAGACGCCGACGGTGGCGATCAACGTTACGTGCAAGGCGAGGGCCCCAACGAAGGCCCGCGACATGGGGTCGCGCTGATTGTTGATGGGATCGAGAATGTCGGCGTGCTGCGTCATCACTTGCTTCCGGAGGACTCGATCGGCTTGGTCACCATCTTCACATCCAGATGAGCTTCGGCGAGCCTACTGATGACCTGCGCGATGGGATCGTAAACCGTCGCCTTATCCGCCCTTACATAGACGCTCTTGGCGCCCTTGAAACGTTTCTGTACTTCGCTGGAGATCTGGTTGATATTGACGGCGCTTTCGTTCAGGAATATCTTACCGCTGCGCGTCACACTGACCACGGGCAGTTCTTCGGCGGTGTCCTTCACCTGCTTGACCTCGGGAACGTTGATCTCCAGGCCGAACTCCATCACGTGCGCGGTCAGCATAAAGATGATCAGCAGCACCAGCACCACGTCCACCAGCGGAATAATGTTGATTTCCGAGAGCGTACCGACACTGCCGCCGTACCGCCGTCTGCCGTTGCCGCCGCTTTGGCCTAGAGAGATTGCCACGTCATGCTCCTCGCTTGACTACTCCCACGTACGCTCGGTCACGTTCATGAACTCCAGCGAAAAATCTTCCATGCGCGCGCCGATCTCTTTAATCATGTGCCCAAAATAATTGTAGAAAACCGCCGCCGGAATCGCCGCGAACAAACCCAGCGCGGTGGCAAACAGCGCATTCGCGATGCCCGGCCCCACGGACCGCATGCTGGTGGAACCGGTGAGGCCCAGCGTCTGAAACGCTTCAATGATGCCGAATACCGTGCCGAACAAACCCACGAACGGCGACACCGTCGCGGTAGTCGCCAGCCAGTTCATGCTGCGCTCCAGCTTGGTCATTTCCTCGCTGATGCCCAACTGCAGCGTGCGCTCCAGCGCCAGCGGATTGATGATCTTGCCGCGCACGGCCATCTGCCGCGTAACTTCCGCGTAGCCGAAGTCGAACACGGCCACCAGCGGCGCCGCCGGGAACTGCGCGCTCGCCGCCGCGATGGCGTCCAAACGCTCGCCTTTACGGAAGGCCCGCAAGAACTCCTGATTGGCGCGCTGCGCGCGGCGGAACAGCGAACCTTTGGAAAAGATCAGCGTCCAGGAAAGCAGCGAGAACATCAGCAGCACCACCATGACCGCGATGGGGATGGGATCGGTACTCCTCACCATCTCCCAGAAGTTCACTTGGGCCACTACGTGAAAGTAATTGTTGAGGGTCAACCAGTGTCCTCTCTGTCTCTCTACGGGCGTGCGACTGCCGGGCGTGCTCCTGATCGCGGCGCCCGCCGCGTTACTCACATTGTAATCACGAATTCACCAAAACAGAAACTGATCGGAATGTTTTATTGGGAGGGGGCCGGTTCTCTTATAATTCAGGAATCGGCATGCTGGTTGAGTTGACCGTTGAGAACTACGCCGTTGTGGAAAAAGTCCGCGTGCGCTTTCATCGCGGATTGAATCTGCTCACGGGCGAAACCGGAAGCGGCAAATCGATTGTGGTGGACGCCCTGGCCCTGCTCTATGGCGGGCGGGCGTCGCCCGAAATGGTACGGACCGGCGCCGAACGCGCGCGCATAGCGGGAATATTCGAGACCGGCGCCCAGACGCTACCGGAAGGCATTGAGGCCGAGGACGGCGAGCTGATCCTGGAACGCGAAATCCTGGCCAACGGCAAGTCGCGAGCCTTCGTGGGTGGACGCCCTGTGACCGCGTCGCTCCTGAAAGAGCTGGCCCGGCACCTGGGAGACATTCACGGTCAACATGACCAGCAGCAGCTCTTCTCTTCCGCGATCCAGCGCGAAATGCTGGATTCCTTCGCCGGCTGCGGAGAGACGGCCGCGCAAGCCGCGTCCTTTTTTGCACGCTGGCGAGACGCCTCCGCGGAACTCGCCGAGCTCGATCGTACGGCACAGGAAAAGCTCCGGCAGTCCGATCTATGGAGCTTCCAGCGTAACGAGATTGAGGCCGTAAACCCGCAGCCGGGTGAAGACGCCCAGCTCGAAAATGAGCGCCGCGTGCTGCGCAATGTCGTCCGCATACAGGAGACCGCGGGCGCGGCCTATGCCGCGCTGTATGAAGATCCCGAAAGCGTCACCGCGCAACTGCGCACGGTAACGCGCCGCCTGGAGGAACTGGCGCGCATCGATGACAGTGTTCAGGACGTTACCGCCCTGCTGACGCCCGCCAACATCGCCGTGGATGAGGCGGCCCATGCCCTGCGCCACTATCTGGGAAAACTGGAGGCCGATCCGGCACGGCTCGAAGAGATCGAGTCCCGCATGGCGGCGCTTGAGAAACTGAAGCGCAAGTACGGGGCGACCGTCGAAGAGATGCTCGCTTTTCGCGACGAAGCGGCCAAGGAGCTCGCCACGGTCGAGACATCCGGGGAACGCCAGACGACACTGCGCAAGGAAGTTGCGGCACTCGCCGAAGAGTACAAGGCTATCGCCGGTGAACTCACCGCCACGCGAACCGCGGCGGCGAAGAAACTCGCGCGCCGGGTCGAGAGCGAGCTTGCTTCACTCGCCATGGAGAACACCCGCGTCGAGATTCGAGTGACTCCGGCGGAATGGTCGGCGGCCGGCTCCGATACTGTCGAGATCCTGATTTCGCCCAACCTGGGGGAAGAACCCAAGCCCTTGGAGAAGATCGCCTCCGGAGGTGAACTCTCCCGCGTGGCCCTGGCCTTGAAGACCTGCGTGGCGCCCGCGAGTGTACAAGCCGGGGCCAACCCGCGGACCTTAGTATTTGACGAGGTGGACGCCGGGGTAGGCGGGAGTGCCGCCGAGGCTGTCGGGCGGCGGCTCAAGAAACTCTCAACCACCAACCAGGTGCTATGCGTCACGCATCTTGCTCAAATTGCAGGATTTGCGGATCATCATTATTTCGTTGAGAAGCATGGGCAACGGGGCCGCACAGTCACCACAATCGAAGAATTGGACGCGCCGGCAAGGACCCGTGAGATTGGCAGGATGCTGTCCGGAGAGCATGTCACACCGGAAGCTCTTCGTCACGCGGCCCGCCTGATGAAATCCGGCTCATAACTCATTAAGCCCTCTGTCGGTAGTAAGTCAATGTGTCCGGTTTTATTCACACGTGATCTGTCCGGTTTCGTCTATTCATCCCGTTGCACCTCTACGGCTGGCCGAAGGAGGTTTTCTGGTTTTGGTTCTTAATGAGAGAAGAGTCGTAGGAGCGGTGGGA
>CAMAVI010000115.1 GCA_945861625.1 Candidatus Sulfopaludibacter sp. SbA3 | reverse complement strand
AGTTGGATTTATTGGCGGCCAGCATCGACGCTTGGAACGCCAGGGCCAACCGCGAAAGGACCTGCATCCAATGGAAGTTTACCCGCAAAGCCGCTCGTGTCAAGTTTGGCTACCAAAGGAATACTTCTAAGCGGTCCGAGACCTAGTGCACTTGGACCAGGGACATAGAATAGGCCCTTGCCGTCAGGGAACCAAAGCGGATGGTGGCTATCGACGTCTTCCGGAGCAATATAAGAGGCCTCATTCGGCGGAAATGGACGTATGTAAATCCGGCTGTTGGGTTGGTGAGAAATCTGGTAGGCCATCCAATGCCCGTCCGGTGAAAATACAGATCGTCCCAGCAAAGCGCCAGGAGCCGCGGCAAACAGAGACGCTTTCTTATCGCGAACGTTATAGGTCCAGATCTCGGAAGAACCGCCTTTCTCTTCCGTGTAGGAAAATGTCTGCCCATCCGGCGACCACGAATCCGGGACGTGAGAAAGACCCTTCTCGGGTTTGGTCAGGCGTTCCGCGGCTCCGGTGCCGTCCGCGCGTTGCCACCAGATGCCAAGGTCACCTTCGCGATCCGACTGGAAGGCAACCCGTTCGCCATCGGACGACCAAATGGGATAACTGTTTCCGCCCGAGCCTGGAAGCGTCAGGCGCCGGGGAGCGGCTATTCCGGACAATTCGTAGATCCAGACGCTCGCGTCCTTGCCCTCGTCAATTTGGTAAGCTACTCGCTTGCCGTCCCGGGATACGCGCGGAAATCCGTAGCTACCGGGCGGAACTTTGAGCGGGGTGATGCCTGCGTCCCGATCCACAAGTCCTAGGACGCTTCGCCCCCCACCCACGTCGGCCGGTCCTGGAGTGTAGATAAGCGATCCGGTTCGAGAATACGCGTAGTTTGCCGTCTCACCTCGGGAGGTTCGCGCGACTCCCTCGACAATTGGCACGGGACTTCCGGTTACCTCCAGACGCCGCGCATCGAAAGGCACCGCGAATAGAATACCGCTCTGCGCGTACACCAAGTGACCAGTGGGCAGATAACGAACGTCCGAGCCCCCGGGAAGCACGGTCTTGCGATTTCCTGATTTCAGCGTTTGGACGACAGTTGGTGCTGAATCGAATCTGCCGACGGAGAAAGAAACGTTACGTGGCAGGACCTGAAACAGGATCTCTTTGCCGCCCGGAAGCATCTGAGGATTAACCAAATTGTCGTTTTCCTCTGGGATCAGTGGTTCGGGCTGACCGCCGCCGGCAGAGACGCGGTAAATCCCCTTAGCCAATTGTGAAAAAACGATGCCCTCCTCACTCCAACCCATGCCCAATAGGCCGCCCGTTACAGAACAGATCGTCACAGCCGCCCCTCCGCTGACGGCAATTCGCTTAATCGCGTTATTCGAAAGACTGAAAAATGCCAACGATTTTCCATCCGGGGAAAAAGTCGGCGCAACCTGGAGGGTGCCAACTTCCGTTCCAGAGATGGGATGAGCCTCAAAATCCGCCATCGAGCGAAGGTAGATCTGGTTGTTGGCGAGGTACACCATTTGCGCACCGTCGGGCGACAATGCCAGAGAAGCACCGACTTCCGTAAACGCCTGCCCCTCGCCGAGAGTCATCGAAAACCGCGTGACCGGTGGAGGCGGCGATGGCCGCAGCATCCAGCCCAGCGCTCCAACGAGAGTAAGAAACAGAACCGCTGCAAGCGCCCACGGAATCCAGCGGAAGCGCGGACGTTCCGCGGCAACCGGCACTGTCGCGGATTGCGCCGATTCAACCGGCGCTTCGTCCAGCGCGAAGCGGATGTCCTCCATCGAATACCAGCGTTTGCGCGGGTCTTTTTTCAAGCAACGCTGGATCACGTGGCGAACGCGCGCGGGTGCGGCGCTGAGATCCGGTTCCTGCAACACGATCGCCGCCAGAATATCGCCGACGTCGTCGCCGCTGAACAGGCGCTTGCCGGTGACCATTTCGTAGAGCACCACGCCGAAGGCCCAGATGTCTGTGCGGCGGTCCACTGCTTTCGCCTTGGCTTGTTCGGGCGACATGTAACCCGCCGTGCCCATCACCATGCCCACCTTGCTCGCCGTCATGGTCAGCGTGGGCGAGTTCTCGGGATCTCCGCTGGTGTGCTGCGGCTCGTCGGAAAGCGCCTTGGCCAGCCCGAAGTCCAGCACCTTGATCGCGCCTTCGGGAGTAACCTGCACGTTGGCGGGTTTCAGATCGCGATGAATCACCGGATGGGGCTTGTCGTGCGCATACTCGAACGCGCTGGTGATTTGTTTCGCATAGGCGATCGCCGTTTCCACGGGAATCGCGCCGCGCTTGATCACGTCGGCGAGCGTCTCACCTTCCACCAGCTCCATGACGATCGCGCGAACGCCGCCGGCTTCCTCGAGTCCGTAAATCTGCGCGATGTTGGGATGGTTGAGCGAGGCCAGCACTTCGGCTTCGCGTTGAAAGCGAGCCAGCCGGTCCGAGTCATTGGCGAGCGCCGGAGGCAAGACCTTCAGCGCCACGTCGCGCTTCAGCTTGGTGTCCTTCGCCCGATACACCTCTCCCATGCCACCTGCGCCGAGCGGCGCGAGGACTTCGTACGGACCAAGCCGGGTCCCGGGAGCCAGGGGCATAGGGGTTTACAGTATTGTATACTGCGGCGAGGAATTGGGGGACATCACGGGCTAGCTTACGTGCAACCACTCCTCGCGTCTGGGGGCGGCAGTGGTATCCCCCAATTCCTCCGTCAGTTCCTCGCCAGTGGCGGCTCCCGCCCTTCGGCACTGTCGCGCCCGCTCTACTCTGTTGTAACCTAGCGTGTTAGGTCTGAATTCAGGAGATCGCATGAAAACTCGTATAGTAGCCGGAACGGCAGTGATCGCGGCGTGCGGCCTGGTGATGCTTTCGCAGAAAGGCGGAGCCCAAGAGGGTGGGGCGACTGGCGCGCAAGCCGACCGGCAGCCGCCTCCCGGCATCACGGTCGAAGGTGAAGTGAAGAACTTCACTCCGGTCACGGACGCCATGCTGCGCAATCCGGATCCCGCGGACTGGCTGATGATCCGCCGCGATTACAAGGCGCAGGACTATAGCCCTCTCAACCAGATCACCGCGCAAAACGCCGCGAACCTGCATCTGGTGTGGAGCTGGGCCATGCAGGAAGGCGCGAGCAACGGCAACCAGCCCGCCCCCATCGTGCACGGCGGCGTGATGTACGTGAACAACGCGGGCAACGTGCTGCAGGCTCTGGACGCCAAGACCGGCGAGCTCATTTGGGAGAACCGCTACGGTAACGATCGCAATGCGCCCGCCATGCGCGGCATCGCGATTTTCGACGACAAGATTTTCGTCAACACCAGCGAAGCACACCTGATCGCCTTCAACGCGCGCAACGGGAAGGTGGTGTGGGACACCACCATCGGCGACCGCTCCCACGGCGCGTATTCCAATTCGAGCGGGCCGATTGTGGCCAAGGGCAAGGTGATCACCGGCATCGGCCGCGATTCCTGCGGCAAGTACACCGAAGAGAAATGCTTCATCAGCGCCTATGACGCCAACACCGGCAAGGAAGTGTGGCGCTTCCGCACGGTAGCGCTCTCCGGCGAGCCCGGCGGCGATACCTGGGGGACTCTCGAGAACCGGTTCCGCGCCGGCGCGGAAACCTGGATCACGGGCAGTTACGATCCGGACCTGAACCTCACCTATTGGGGCACCGCGCAGGCCAAGCCGTGGATGCGCGCGACGCGCGGTTCGGGCAACGGCTCGACTCTTTACGCCAATTCCACGCTGGCTCTCAATGTCGATTCCGGCAAACTCGCCTGGTACAAGAACCTCGCGCCGGGTGAGACGCTGGACCTCGACGAAGTCTTCGAGCGCGTGCTTGTGGACGACCAGGGCCAGAAGCTGGTGTTCAGCGGCGGCAAAGCCGGCATTCTATGGAAGTTGGATCGCAAGACCGGAAAGTTCCTGGGTCACAAGGAAATGGTTTTCCAGAACGTCTACGATTCGATCGACCCCGCCACCGGCGACGTCCACTACCGCAACGATATCGTTGAGCAGCAGCTCAACACCTGGGTGCCATCGTGCCCCTCGACCGAGGGCGGCAAGAACTGGCCGGCCATGAGCTACTATCAGCCCGGCAACCGGCTGATCATTCCGCTGAGCCAAAGCTGCATGGAGATGAACCCGCAGGAAGTGAAGAAGAATCCGGACGCTAGGCCGGGCAACGCCGGACTGCGCCGCTTCTATGAAATGCCCGGATCCAACGGCAACATCGGGAAACTCGCGGCCTACGACGTGCGCACCATGAAGGAACTCTGGAAATACGAACAGCGCGCTCCGTTCCTGACCGGCGTGGTTTCCACCGCCGGCGGCATCGCCTTCGCGGGCGACCTGGACCGCATGTTCCGCGCCTTCGATGTGAACACCGGCAAGATTCTGTGGGAGACGCGCCTGCCCGCGCCAGTGCAGGGCTTCCCGCTGACCTTCACGGCGAACGGAAAGCAGTACCTCGCTGTCACGACCGCCAACGGCGGCGGCAGCCCGCGCCTGGTGCCGCGCACCATTGCCGGAGAACTGAATTACCCGGCCACCGGCAACGCGCTCTACGTGTTCGCGCTGCCTGACCGGCGATAACTACTTTCCGTCGCAAAATTTAGCAATCCGCATGCTCACGCATGGCGGCTCGGAATCGGCGTTGTACGTTTACAGCCACTTACCGAACCGCGACGGTCACGGAGCGGTAGGCAATCGCCATTTTGCGGCGGAAAGTAACTAAGCCTTCCCGTACTTCCGCAGAAACTCCAGCATCAGCTCGCTGACTTTTTCGGGCTGCTCCTGTTGCACCCAGTGGCCTGCCCCATCCAGGCGGTGGAAGCCGACCATCTTCGAACATGCGGTGGTCTGCATCTTCTCGGCTACGCCAGGAGTTTGATACACGCCCCAATCGCTCTTGCCGGCAATGAACTGCGACGGCACGTCGATCGAGCGCCCGGAGAACGTCCGCATTTCGGCGAGGCTTACGGGGTCGGACCCGCGCCGCACGCGATAGCCCTGTAGCGCGCCGGTGAAGCCCGTCCTGCCGTACTCAGTCGCGTAGACTCCCACTTCGGCCTCGGTTAGCCACTTGCAGTTGGCGATGTAGTCCGCCGGCGGCATGGCCTCGGCGGCGGTTGCCGCCATGCTCTTGTCTTTCAACATCACGTAATAGTGCGGAATCTGCGCCATTTCCTCCGCGGTGCGTGCCTTCAGCGGATGCGGGTTGTTGCCCTTGTAATCGGCGCTCTTGAAGTAATAGTACCCGCGGAAGAAGTTGTGCAGGCCCTGCGGCGCATGCAGCATGTCGTCGTTGGCGCCGCGCGTGCGCTGATGGTTCTGATAATACTTGCGCGGCGGATTCAGCTTGGCAAGCTCGGCGTCCAGTTGGTCGTCGGTAATCGGCGGTCTGGGCATGAGCGCGCCGTTCGCCGTATTGAAAGGCAGCGCGGGCGGGCCTTCAAACGGCGAGCTCATGATGGTGATCGAACGGAAAATATCGGGCCGGATCAACGCCGACCACGACGCCACCGGAGCGCCCGCGTCATGCCCCACCACCATCGCCACCGAGCGGTACCCCAGCGCATACACCAGCCCGATCGCGTCCCGCGTCATATTGAGAATCCGGAACTGATTCCCGTCTGCTTCGTAGGAGGGGTCCCAGCCGATCGTGCGGCCGAAGCCCCGTTGATCCGGAGCGATCACGTGGTAACCAGCCGCGGCCAGCACGGGCATGATCTTGCGCCAGCTATAGGCGAGTTCCGGAAAACCGTGCATCAGGTATACCAACTGCCGCCCGGGCGTCTCATAGCCGGCTTCCAGGATGTGCACGGTCAGGCCGTTCACGTTGTCGATCAGGCGCGAGCGGATGCCCGAGCCAATGGTGCCATTGCCGTAAGGCGGAAGCTTCACGAGCTCGTCGCGCGTCGTTGCGCGTTGGGCCAGCGCCAGTCCACTGAGCCCCGCGGCTCCCGCCACCAGCGTGCGCCGTGAAAATGTGATGTTCTGTTCAGCCATTGGGTACCCCCGCGCCATGATCGCTAACCGCGCGAGGTTGTGTCAAGGGTAGGCACCCGCTCTGCTAGATTAGTGAGAGCCTGCCATGAGACTTCCACGCCGAAATTTCCTACTGCTCGCGAGTGCTGCTCTGCTCAAAGGCGAAGACCGCCCCAAGCGCGACATGCTGGTGCGCTCTGCTCGCCCGGAAGATCTGGAAATGCCGCTTTCCGGCTTCGCGGACTACGTCACGCCCATCGAGCACTTCTTTGTCCGCACGCACGTCTACACGCCGACGGTGAACGCGAGCGAGTGGCGGCTCAAGGTGGAGGGCGAAGTCGGAACGCCGCTCACGCTTACGCTGGAAGATCTGAAGGCCATGCGGTCGGTGGAACTGGTCAGTGTAGTCGAATGCGCGGGCAACGGACGCGGTTTCTACGAACCCTCCGTCGCCGGACTGCAATGGGGCCATGGCGCGGTGGGCAACGGACGCTGGCGCGGCGTGCGGCTCGCGGATGTATTGAAGCGCGCGGGCATCAAGGAATCCGCAAGCGAAATCCTCTTCGAGGGCGCGGATGTTCCCATCGGCACCATGCCGGATTTCCAGCGCTCGATTCCGGTCAAGAAAGCGCTCGACCCGAACACCCTGCTCGCCTATGACATGAACGGCGAGACATTGCCCGCCAAGCACGGCTTCCCCCTGCGCGTGGTCGCTCCCGGCTGGGCCAGCGACTCATGGATCAAGTGGCTGACCTCCATTCGTGTGCTGGATAAAGAACATGACGGCTTCTGGATGAAAACCGCCTACCGGCATCCCGGCAAGCCCGTCGCGCCCATGGCGGCGATTCCGCCGGAACAGATGCAGCCCGTGACATCGTTGCGCATCAAGAGCGTGATTGCTTCGCCTGCCGATGGCTCGCAGATTATGGCGGGCAGTCCCCTGACGATTCGCGGCGTGGCGTGGGGCGGCGACGCCGGCCCGGTGACCGCGGTCGACGTAAGCGTCGATGGCGGACGCAACTGGAAACCCGCTGCCCTACGTGCCGATCAAAAGACCCAGTTCGGATGGCGGCAATTTGAGTTCAACTGGACGCCGCCGCAGCCCGCTTATTACACGATTCTGGCGCGGGCGCGCGATGCGGCCGGCAACACACAACCGATGGATCAAGAGTGGAACCCCGCCGGCTACGGATGGAACGTGGTGCCGCGCGTCAGTGTCGACGTGGTCCGCGAGCTTTCGGCGGCTCCCCCCGCGGCCCAGGCACGCACGGTTCCCGCGCCCCCAGCGTCACTCCAGACCGCCTGTAATGTTTGCCACGGTGACGATGTGATCCGCCAGCAGCGCATGAATCGCGCGCAATGGGATCGTGAATTGGGCAAGATGACCGGATGGGGCGCGAAGATCAACGCGAATGACCGCGACTCGATTCTCGACTATCTGTTCAGTAATTTCGGTCCGCGCCCGCGCGGACGATAGCGTGGCGCACGCACTCCTGCGTGCCCCGTCGCGACTCTTCGCGACGCATGCTTCCGCCGCTTAAACTTCCAGCGGCCCGGTGCTGTCGCCGATCTTGTCGATCCGTGCGCCGCTCTTGTTCAGGATCGACACCAGCAGGTTGGACATCGTCGTATCCAGCTTGTAGGCGATATGGCGTCCGGTCTCAAACTGTCCGCCGAGTTTGCCTGCCGTGAGGCAAGGCAAGTTGGAATGGCGGTGCAGATTGCCGTCGCCCATGCCGCCTCCATAGAGGATCAGGCTCTGGTCCAGCAGGTTGCCGTCACCTTCCGGAGTCGCCTTCAACTTCTGCAGGAAATAGGTCAACAACTGGATGTGATAGTTGTCGATCTTGGCTTTCTTCTCAATCAGGGCCGGGTCGTTGCGATGGTGCGACGTCGCATGGATCTGGTCCGGGACGCCAATATTTGCGTACGTGCGCGCGCTCAGTTCCCGGCACACGATCATCGTGAACACGCGGGTCACATCGGCCTGGAACGCCACGGCCTGCAAATCGTACATCAACTTAATATGCTCTTCGAAAGTTTCCGGAATATCCGTGGGACGGTCCGGTAGTTCCACCGTCTCGTCGGCGCGCGACTCGGCACTCGCAATGCGGTGCTCGATCTCGCGCACCGATTCCAGATATTCATTGAGTTTGGTCCGGTCGCCGGCGCCCAGCGTCTTATCCAGACCGCTGATCTCGTCCATCACCGAATCCAGAATGCTGCCGTTTCTCTTGATGCGGGCTTTCTGCTGCTCCGCCGTGCCGCCGTCTCCGAACAAGCGCTCGAACACTAGACGCGGATGCGTCTCCGCCGGATTCGGAGTGGTCGGGTTGCGCCAGGAAATCGTGTTATTGAAGAAGCAGTCGCTGGTGTCGCAGGCGCCCTGTGTCGGGGGGTCCAGATTCATCTCGATCGACGGAACCTGCGTGGTCCTGCCGATCACCTTCGCGGCAAGTTGATCCGCCGTGGTCGCCAGTTTCACTTCGATATCCGGACGGCTCCGGTCATACGCGTGCACGCCCGTCAGCCACACGGCCGAAGAGCGAGGATGGTCGCCCGTGCCATCGCCAAAGGTGTCCGCTTGCAGGTGCGAAAGCCCGCTCAGTACGTTCACATAATCCTTCACCGGCGCGAGCGGCTTCAGCGTCGGAGACAGTTCGTAGTTCTTCCCCGTCGTCGCGGGTATCCAACGCTGCTGGATCACACCATTAGCGATGTAAATGAAACCCAAACGCGGCGTAGGCTTGAAGGCCTTGGCCGAAAGAGCCGGGATCATGGAGTCCAACAGCGGCAATGCCAGCGTGGCGCCCACGCCCCGCAGGAACGTCCGCCGGTGCAGTGCTTTCTTCGTGATGAATGGCATTCCGCCCTCCCGCGCTTTCAATTATTACGATATCAGAATCAGGCTCGCCGGGAATGCGCCCCTACAGATACACGCGGATGAGCAACAGGCTGGTGGCCAGCAGGATCAGGCCGGAGAGCGTACCCACCAGCATGGCGCGGCCTCCCACTCTGGCGAATTGGACGATGTTGACTTCGAGCCCCATGGCGGCCATCGATACCGCCAGTAACAATTCGCTCACATCGGCCAGGAGCCTGGAAGCCGGGTAGGCTCCGAAACGGAACTGGAGAACGGGCAGAAGCGCGGCGGTGTTGAGAGCGGCCAGAGCCAGGAATCCCCAGACAAAGGGCGGCACGAGCCGGTGATAGCGGATCTGCGTCTTGCGGGCGCCCTCCTGGCGGGCGTGCCACATGCCGAGAACAAAAATAAAGGGAGCCAGCAAGGCCACGCGAACCAGCTTGACCATGGTCGCTAGCGCCCCGGCGGGTTGGCTATAGGCGAAGGCAGCCGCGAGCACTTGGGGCACGGCGTGAATGGATGTCCCCGTCCAGACGCCGAAGGCCTGATCGGACAACTGCAGCAGAGCCCCCAGGAGAGGCATGGCGAACATGAACAGGAGTCCGAGAATATTGACGGTGCCGATGGAAAGCAGAAGGTCCTGGTCCTCCGCCTGGATCAGCGGCGCGACCGCGACAATGGCGCTGGTCCCGCAGATGGCGGTCCCCGCGCCGATCAGGATGGCGGTTTTGCGAACCAGTTTGACGGCCGCGCCGATCCAAATGGACGAGGCCATCGCCACCGTAAGACACACCAGCGTGATCAACAGGGCGCGGAAACCGATGGACGCAATCGCCGCCAGATTCAGGCCGGCGCCGGTCAAAATGATCGACGCGGGAATCACCCGGCGGGGCATGCCGCGCGCGCTCTCCACAAGGGAGCCGGGCAAGCGGATCAAATTACGAATCGCAATGCCGGCCACCATGGCCAGGATCGCCGCGCTCAATGGATAGCGAACACCGGACGCGCCGGTGACACGAAAGGGCGGGAAAGGCAAGAAGTGGATCAGGTAAGCCAGCGCCGTCACGGCGAACGCAAGAGCATAGCCGGGAAGCGGAGAAGCCTTAGCAGCCCGTGGTAAAAGTCGAGAAACATCTCCTAAGCATGTGACCGGTGAAATGTTTCAGACGTCATAGATAGTATGGCGATGGGCAAGAGCAAACCGAAGCAAGCGGCGCTGTTTTTCAGCGCCCAAGAGATCCCCAAGGCG
>CAMAVI010000114.1 GCA_945861625.1 Candidatus Sulfopaludibacter sp. SbA3 | reverse complement strand
TCTCGCCAGTATAAGCTGTTTGGGCCGGATTGCAAAAAATGTTTGCCGAAACGGCCATCGGCGGGTTATAAATACTCTTGTCCTGGCTCAGCTTCGTTGGCCGGTTTTGAAGTGGCCACGTATGGCCGGTTTTCAGGTGGCCACCGAGGCTGCCTCTCAGATGGCCTGAGGAGGATCATAGGTGATCAAGATCAGCCAGATGCAACAAGTCCGGGAAGTTAAAGACCATTAGCTGGAGGGGACCAATCTCATCGGGCGCCGGACCGGAGTTCTCTTGGTCCTGATTGTCTTATTCGGCGCGTGGCTTCGATTCTATCACTTGGGCGCGCAAAGCGTTTGGTATGACGAAGTGTTTTCCGTGGCGCATTCAGTCCGAACTCTTCCGCAATTATTTGTAGTGTTGATGCGCGACGTAGTACATCCGCCATTACATTACTTGGTCTTGCACGGATGGTTTAAAATTGCTGGTTTTAGCCCCGTACAAGCGAGGATGATTTCCGCAATCTGCGGCACGCTTTCCATTCCTTTGCTATTCCTACTCGCTCGCCGCTTCACCGATTCTGGGACTAGCCTCTGCGCCGCGCTTCTTCTAGCCATCTCACAGATAGCCGTGTACTTTTCCCAAGAGGCGCGCCCCTACGTGCAAACCCAATTCCTATCGTTGCTCACTGCGCTCGCCTGGTTTTCGTTTCTGCGGAAGCCCACTTTCTGGAGATCAGTAGCAATTGCGGCAGCGAGTTGTGCCTTGCTTTATACGCACTACTATGGCTCTGGCACGCTGCTCGCCTTGGGAGTGTATTGGCTTGAGTTAATAGGCTAAGCGATAAAAAACAGAAATTCAGATGGGATGTCTTTGGCGCACGGGTGGGACTTCTTACCCTACTTCTTCATGCCTGCCCTGCGCCTACCGACGTTTGCGCGCTGACGGTTTCTCCTTCTCGACGGGCAAAGGGAGTGCCGTCTGGTATTTCACTCTCTTCAGCGCCACGCTCGACTGAATATTTCCCACGCCGGGAGTGCGCGACAGAAAATCCACGACAAACGTCCGGAACTTTTCGAGATCGGCGACGGCGACTCGCAGCAAATAGTCTGAACTACCCGTCATCAGGTAACATTCCATCACTTCGGGCCGCCCGGCTACGGCTTCTTCGAATGTGGTCAACGCGGACTCAATCTGCCGGTCCAGCGTCACCTGAACGAAAATGCTCACGCTCAATCCGGCCGCCACCGGATCGAGTAGTGCCACATATCGGTTGATCACGCCGGATTCTTCCAGCGTTTTTACGCGCGCCAGACACGGAGACGGTGACAAATGAACTTTACCCGCCAAGTCCACGTTAGAGATTCGTCCATTTTCCTGCAGCGCCGCCAGGATGTTCCAGTCTGTCTTATCTAATTTCGGGAGCGGCATACTCTTCTGTATTTCTTTTTCTACTCAGAATAACATGCTGTCGTTCTGTCATAAGACGCAAGAAACAGAACCACATGCCGCGCGCGCCGCTCTATGATGGAGCAAATGACAACGCCCGGAACGGTCCCGCCTGTTACAGAAACCTTATCCGACGATCTAGACCCACAAGAGACCCAGGAATGGATTGAATCCCTCGCTTCGTTATTGCGAGTACGCGGCGAGAAGCGAACTCGCTTTGTCATCGAGAAGCTTCTCGCGTATTCGCAAGTTCGCGGCGTTGCCATCCCTCGCGCCTTAAATACGCCCTACTGCAATTCCATTGCCGTGGGTGAGCAAGCACCGTTCCCGGGAGACCTGGCAATAGAGCGCCAGATCAGCTCGCTGATTCGTTGGAATTCGGTTGCGATGGTGGTGCGAGCAAACCGGCAGAGCGCGGAACTGGGAGGCCATCTCGCCAGCTATGCCTCCGCGGCGGACCTGTTCGAAGTCGGCTTCAATCATTTCTTCCGCGGCCACGAGCGGGGCGCGGCAGACCTGGTCTATTTTCAGCCGCATTCGGCTCCTGGCGTGTACGCACGCGCGTTCCTGGAAGGAAGACTGACCGAAGAACATTTAGCTCATTACCGCCGCGAATGCGGAGGTGAGGGATTGCCTTCCTACCCGCATCCCTGGCTGATGCCCCGTTTTTGGCAATTTCCCACCGGATCGATGGGACTGGGACCCATAACCGCGATCTACCAGGCCCGCTTTATGCGCTACCTGCAGGACCGGAAGCTCGCTCCGTCTTCGGATCGTAAGGTCTGGGCGTACGTGGGCGACGGTGAAATGGACGAACCGGAGTCACTGGCCGGCCTAAGTCTTGCCGGGCGTGAAAATCTCGACAACCTGATTTTCGTAGTCAATTGCAACCTGCAGCGGCTCGATGGCCCCGTTCGTGGCAACGGCTCGATTGTGCAGGAATTGGAGCGCGTGTTCGCGGGCGCGGATTGGAATGTCATCAAGTTGTTGTGGGGCAGCGACTGGGACGACCTCTTTGCCCACGACACCCAACACACAATCCTACGGCGGCTGGAGGAGACGGTGGATGGAGAACTCCAGTCTTATGCCGCGAAGGGAGCCGACTTCAACCGTGAGCACTTTTTCAATAAGTATCCGGAACTGCGCGGATTGGTGGCGCATTTGTCCGACGAGCAAGTCGACAACCTGACTCGCGGCGGCCATGACCCGGCAAAGATCTACGCCGCCTTCCACGCTGCCGCGCAGTATCGAGGCAGGCCGACCGTGATCCTGGCTCAGACCAAGAAGGGATTCGGCCTGGGTCCCTGGGCGCAGGGGAAAATGGCTGCGCACCAGCAAAAGAAACTCGATCATGAAGCTCTGCTGTATTTCCGCGATCGTCTCCGCCTGCCGCTCACCGACGAACAGGCCGAAGGGGCGGCGTTTTACCGGCCTCCTGAAGATCACCCTCTCATGCAGTATCTGCATGAGAGGCGAAGCGCTTTGGGTGGTTTCGTTCCTAGCCGGACGCCGCGCGCGCCCAGCCTCACGCCTCCACGTGCGCCCGAGTTCGCCGGGTGGGCTTTCGAATCGGAAATCCGCGAGATGTCCACCACCGTCGCTTTCGGGAAAATGCGTACGGGTCTTCTTAAGCAGCCGGAATTAGGTCCTTTGGTTGTGCCCATTGTGGCCGATGAGGCCCGCACGTTCGGCATGCAATCGCTGTTCCGGCAATGCGGAATATACGCACCGAAAGGCCAACTCTATGAGCCCGAGGATCAAGCCGACTTTCTTTATTACAAAGAGTCTCGCGATGGCCAGATTCTGGAGGAAGGCATTACGGAGGCCGGAGCGTTATCTTCCTGGATCGCGGCGGGGACCGCGTACTGCAACCATGCGCTGCCCATGCTTCCCTTCTACATCTACTACTCGATTTTTGGCTTCCAGCGCGTGGGGGACCTCATCTGGGCGGCTGCCGATTCCAGGGCGCGCGGCTTCCTCCTAGGGGCCACCTCTGGCCGCACGACGCTTGCCGGAGAGGGCTTGCAGCACCAGGACGGGACCAGTCACCTGATTGCTTCCACCATTCCAACGTGCCGCGCTTACGATCCCTGCTACGCCTACGAACTTGCGGTCATCTTGGAAGCCGGCATGGATGCCATGTTACGGCAGCAGCATGACCTTTTCTACTACGTCACGGTAACGAATGAAAACTACACGCATCCGGCGATGCCATCTGACGCTAAGGAGGGAATTGTTCGAGGCATGTACCGGATTGCTCGCGGTACCGGTTCCGGTCAAGCTCCACCACAAGTAACCATGCTGGGCGCCGGCGCGATTTTACGCGAAGTCATCGCTGCCGCGGAATTACTGGAAGCCGAATTCGGCATCACCGCGGAAGTCTGGAGCGTGACCAGCTACAGTGAATTGCGGAGAGACGGTCTCGACGCGGAGCGCTGGAACCGCCTGCATCCAGGCGCGGAGCCTCGCCTGCCCTGGATCCAAAGCTGCTTGAGAACAGCCCACGGGCCAATCATTGCCGCCAGCGATTACGTCCGCGCCCTCGCGGATCTCATCCGGCCCTGGGTTCCTGGACGCTACGTGGCTTTGGGCACCGATGGCTTTGGCCGCAGCGACACGCGCGTAGCGTTACGGAAGTTTTTCGAAGTTGATCGCAAGAGCATCGCAATTGCGGCCATCTCCGCCCTCGCCGGGGAAGGAACGCTTCCCCGGACCGCAGTCGCCGCGGCCATCGCGAAGTTGGACTACGAAGTGAACGAATCCAATCCCTGGGAAATGTAGTTGGGCAATCCGCCAGCCTACATAGGGCCCTTGGCCCTCTTCGGCCACAGCACGCCCTGGTCTTTCTTCGTGACCGGACCGAGCCCTTTATAAGTGAACTTCTGTAAGCGTTGCCCGCGGCGTGTCTCGGCCGTATAGACGTTGCCCATGGAATCCGTGGCAATGCTGTGCACGGCGTAGAATTGACCTGGTTGGCGGCCGCCATCGCCGAAGCTGGTCAGAATTTCGAGCGTGTCGCGCTGGAGGATGTACACCTTGTCGTTTGACCCATCGGCAAGATAGATGTACTTCTGCTGCGGGTCTTTGGAAAATGCGATGTCGAAGACGGTTCCGTCTCCCTGCGTCAACTTGGCGACAAATACCTCCTTGACGAATGTGCCGTCTTTGCGGAACACTTGCAGCCGGTCGTTCACGCGGTCGCACACGTACACCAGATTGTCGTTGGAGATTTCCACGCAGTGCACCGGGTTGCGGAACTGCTGCGCCGGCGGAGCCGACGGATTGTACGGGCCCAGATTGGTGTCATCGGGCTTGTGGCCATAGGCGCCCCAGTGCCGCTTGTATTTGCCCGTTTCGGCGTCGTACACGATGACGCGCCGGTTGCTGTATCCATCGGCGACGTAGGCTTCATTGGCGGCCTTGTCGACGATAATCTTGGTGGGCCGGTTGAGATTTTCCACATCATTGCTGCCCTTGCTGCGTCCCGCGTGGCCGATCTGCAACAGGAATTTGCCGCTTTGGGTGAATTTGAGGACCTGATTGTCCTTGGCGGCGTTGCCCCCGATCCACACGTTGCCTTTGTAGTCGATGTTGACTCCGTGAGGGTCGGGCCATTCATAGCCCGCGCCCGGGCCGCCCCAATGCCCGATCAGGTTGCCGGCTTGATCGAACTCCAGTACAGGCGGCGCCGCGGCGCAGCATCCGGCGTTGGGATTCTTGGTGCCCAACAGTTCCGGCGGCTCGAGTTTGCTGGCTTGGTGAACCACCCAGACGTGGTCCTGCGCGTCGACCCCGACGCCAACCGTCCAGCCCATCACCCAATGGTTCGGCAGTGGCTTGGGCCACATGGGGTCGACTTCGAACATCGGCGCCTGGACTCCGGCTGCCGCGACTGCTGACTGCTTTTCCAATAGCATGGAACCGATTCCTAGAACGGCGATGAGGACCATGAAACCTAGGGCGGTCAGCGTGGTCCGGCGAAAAATCCTTGGACGAGGCTTTGCGTGAATCATCGGCAAATGGTGCCACAGCCACCGGCCGGTGTCAAACGGCGCTGTTTTGTGCAGACCGCATTCCTCCTTGCGGATGGAGATCAATGTTTGGAGGCTAATGTTAGGGTGCTCTCGCACTGTTTTAGGAGTGCCGATATGCCGGTATATGACCCCAGAACCACCCGATGCGGCAACCGTCTCGGGATCCTCACCAGACGACGTGAGCAAGCCTGCGCGGGCCAGCGACTTCGATCCGGTGCGGGCGGCATCGTTACTTCGGGATGAATCCAAAGCTGCGGCTTCGGAATCAGCACAAAGATGGCGAGCCATAGCCGTTGGCTCAGCTTCCGGTTTGATGGTTTCGCTAATGGTAGTGGTCTGGTATTTTGGCAACCGCGGCCCGGCGTTACCAAAAACTGGGCAGCGCTCCGCAGTTCTGCCTTCGGTCATGGATGCAACCATTCCAAACGCTTTGCCTACTGTGCCTAAACCTGTTGCAACTCCGGTCCCACCTCCGGTTTCAAGAGCAGGTATATCCCGCGCCTCGATTCAAGCGAGTGACCGGAACTGGATCACCGCCTGCGCGGCCGGCAAGGTGGTTTTCTCAAAATTATTCACCGCAGGTAGTGAAGATAGCGTTGATTTTACAAGCCAGGCTGTCGTGCGCATGGGCAACGCCGGGCCGGTCGAATTACTACTGAATGGTAAGTCCGTCGGATCACTGGGACAGATGGGCCAGGTGCGCGTCATCGCCCTCACTCCGACAGCGTCGCATTTTCTCGCCGGCGGCGAACCCGACGACTGCACTTTGGGGCGCTAGCGGATACTCCAGGGAAAACCCTGGAGACTCGATCCGTAAGAGTGACCCTTGCGACACACCGGACGACACATAAGAGTTGCGACGCATCCCTCCCTACCGTTGCAAATTCCAGTTTGGCGTAGGGTTGAGCTTCTGCCCAAGAAGTAGTGGAAGTGTTGCCGACAACCCAGGACCTATCCAAACAACACATTTCTAATGACTTGCTTGCGAGGGAGTCCCGCCACTAGCGGCGTGTGAGGCTATTTCGCCACCGGCACTTTCCGCCGCAGCTCGTCGAAGAAGTTTTGCAGGAATATAACCTGGTCTTGGGCCTTCTGCGCTTCCGGCGCCTTGGCCGCCGTGAATACGACGAAACGTTTGCCGTCCGGCGCGAGATCGTAGTGCGACCCGTTGAGGCCGGTGTTCGCCGGACGCTTCGCAGAGACCCATGGTTGACAACCACTTCGCCCCGTGGTCTAGTACTGCTGGCAGGGGTAGCCAAGTAGCCAACGTCGGCTGAATGAAATGGGGGGAGATTCGTGGTCAACTATATTTCTCGTGTGGTGCTGTTTGTTAGCTTCGTCTTCGCTGCTAGCTTTTTGTGCCTGACTCCGGCGCGTCTTCACGCGCAAACGGTGAGTGGAACCATTTTGGGGACAGTCCAGGATCAACAAGGCGCCGTGATTGGCAAGGCGAACGTTTCGGCGAAAAGCCTGGACACGGGTGCGGTCCGTACCGCGACGTCGGAAGACAACGGCAGCTATCGCATCGCCAGTGTTCCCGCGGGATCGTACGAAGTGAGCGCCACGGCTCCCGGTTTCAAGACCGACGTGCGGACCGGCATTGTGATCACCGTCGGCGCCGAGCAGGCAGCAAACTTTTCCATGACCGTGGGAGCGGTCAGCGAAAAGATTGAGGTCACGGCAGACGCGGCGCAAGTCGATACTTCCAGTTCGACCCTGGCCGGCTTCGTGAACGCTACTACCATCCGCGAGCTGCCTCTGAATGGGCGTGACTGGCTCCAACTGGCATTGTTGCAGCCCGGCGCCGTCTTAAATACAGGCCAGAATCAGCTGGATGCGCGCCACGGGCAGCGCGGCAACGGAACGGCGATGTCCATTTCCGGCGGACGGGTAACCGAAAACGCCTTCCGCATCGACGGAATTCTCGTGAACGACTATGCTAACGCCGGTCCGGGCAGCACTCTGCGTGTGAACCTGGGCGTGGATGCGATTCGCGAGTTTTCGGTGCTGACCACTAACTACTCTTCCGAGTACGGCATGAGTTCCGCCGGCGTGGTCAACGCGATCACCAAGTCGGGAACCAACGAGTATCATGGTGGCGGTTACTTTTTCCACCGCAACACCGCGCTCGACGCCCGGAACTTTTTCGATAAGGAGATCCCGGCATTCCGCCGCCACCAGTTCGGCGGCTTCCTGGGCGGGGCAGTCAAGAAGGACAAGACCTTTTTCTTCGGCAACTATGAATCCCTACGCGAAATCAAAAGCTTGACGGTGAGCCTGGATACGCTCTCGCCCAATGCCCGCCAGGGCATTCTTACGTCGGGGACTGTCGCGATCGACCCGCGCATCAAGCCCTATCTACCGGTTTACCCTCTCCCCAACGCCGCGATCAACGGTGATACCGGGAAGTACACCTACGGGGCTCCGCGGGCAGGTATCGAGCACTACTACGTTGGCAAGGTGGACCACTACTTCTCCGCGGCTACCACTTTAAACGGAACCTACATGTACGACAAGACAGATGTCAGCGTGCCGGACGATTACAATATCAAGGATTCGATTGCTCCCTCGCGCCGGCACAACTTGGCCTTGAATCTGCAACACATATTCGGGCCCACCCTGATCAACTCGACTCGCCTCGGGTTCAGCCGGACTCTGTCAACGTCGAGTTTGGACGGCAATGGCCGTCTTCCGGAGCTTAGAGACTTGTCGTTGGGCTTCATGCCGGGCAAGACCATGGGCAGCTTCGCGTGCTCCTGCATGCCCGCTCTTTTCAGCGGGATCGGCGCGGGACTGGGCGACAGCGGCCCCAACACAGCCGGTTACACCACTCCGCAGTTTTATAACGACCTTTCCTGGAACAGAGGCAAACATAACCTGCGCATGGGCTTTGGTTTCGAGCGTATTCAGCATAATCTATATAATGGCGCGACCCCCAACGGCACTTGGACCTTTACGTCCATCCGTGCGTTGCTAACGGCGCAGCCGACGCAGTTCAGCTCGGACCTTCCCGGCGCCGACCCGACGACCGGTATGCGCATGTCCATCTTCCAAGGATATTTTCAGGACGACTACCGGGTCCTGCCCAACCTGACGATCAATCTTGGCTTGCGTTATGAAACGGGCTCGTCTGTCACCGACGTAAACGGAAGGGTTTCGAATCTCCGTAGCTTAACCGACGCGACGCCGACGCTCGGCGATCCGTACTACAACAACCCGTCGCGCAAGAACTTCGCGCCCCGCATTGGATTTTCATGGGATCCGTTTAAGGATGGCAAGACCGCGATCCGCGGTGGAGTCGGGATCTTCGATATGCTTATTCTGCCCTACAATTTCCAGGGCCGGCTCACACGGGCTCTTCCGTACTTCGTCGGGGGGCGTTACAACGACCCGGTGGGACTTGCTGCCGCCTTCCCCAACAAGATCCTGCCACTGTTGGGTCCAGCTTCGCTGGGCGTGGCCCACGTGGAGCCCAATCCCGGCCGCGGCTATAAGGCTCAGTGGAACTTTAACATCCAGCGCCAGCTCAATAGGACTATGGCTCTGACGGTGGGTTATGTGGGATCCTCGGGCGTACGCCTGGTTCGTCCCATCGAAGATATCGATCAGGTGCCTGGTCACTTGGCGCGCTTTGATACGGCGTCCAACAGCTACCGTTTCCCGGTCCCCGCCCTCAACTCGGCGGGTGTCCCGAACAGGGCATTGGTTCAGCGGATTAATCCGAGATACGGAAGCATCCGGTCCTCGGAGTGGAACGGGCACAGTATCTATCATTCGCTGCAGGTGAATTTGGTGCAGCGCCCGATTAAAGGCTTGGCCTACCAGATCGCCTACACCTGGTCCAAGACCATAGACGCTGGTTCCAGCGTCTTCTCGGAAGGCGGCGAATCCGCCAATAGTTCGGGCGGTGGCTGGGCGTTCGACGACAAGATTCAACGCGGCGTCTCGGATTTCAACATCCCCCACAACTTCGTGTTCAATTACCAGTACGATATTCCGATGCCGGCGGCCGTAAGATCCCATGCTTTCACCAACACCGTCCTGGGCGGATGGGCGATCGGCGGAATCTACACCCGGCAGAGCGGCGGCCCTTACAGCCTTAAAATTGGCGTTGACCGGGCCTACAACGGAAACAGTAATGCCAACGGTGGCATCAGCTCATCGCAGCGGCCTATGTTTGTGCAAAGCGCGGCATGTTCGTCTCCGAGAGCGGCGATCACTGGCAATGTCGACCGCTACCTCAATCTCAGTTGCTTTGCTTTCCCGGAAGCAGGCCAATTGGGGAACCTGGGCCGGAATAACCTCACGAGGGGCACATTCCGCAATCTGGATTTCTCAATCTTCAAGAACCAGAACCTGATCGGTGAAAGGCTGAAGGCCCAGTTCCGGGTGGAAATGTTCAACGTCATGAACAATACCAACATTCAACCCCAGTTGCAGACCGTTTTCGACGGGAATGGCAACCTGACCACGCAAGCCGGAACACCGACGGGTTACTTTGGCACTTTCACCACTAACACTTCCCGTCAAATCCAGGTGGGGCTGCGGCTCTTCTTCTGACTAGTCGGGAACTTGCATAGTAAACCAACCGGTTGGCTTGGCCTGGAGACGGCGATCCCGCTCCAGGCCAGGCTCCTGGAGTCAGTTGCAAGGCCCTCCAGAACCACTCCCCGCCGGCCCTCCCTTGAGTCATCTTAAGCAACACCCGCTTTGC
>CAMAVI010000113.1 GCA_945861625.1 Candidatus Sulfopaludibacter sp. SbA3 | reverse complement strand
CGGGCGTGCGTGCTTTCCACCATCTTCATCTCCCCCAACTCCCCTCGCGTCAAAAACACTGCCTCAATTTCCCGTTACGTCCCCCTCATGCCCCGCGCCACTGCCTTCCTTGACCGTCAAGCCAGCCCTTACCGACGGATTAGGGGCGGTAGAACCCCGTGTGCAGGTGTGTACAAGCATTAGCGATAATAAACGTTTTACCCCATCCCATAGGAGCAGAACTTTTTGATGGCCAAGATTAAGGTCAAGACCCCCGTTGTCGAGATGGACGGCGATGAGATGACGCGTATCATCTGGCAATGGATCCGCGAGCGTCTCATCCTTCCCTACCTGGATATTGACCTCAAATACTACGACCTCTCCGTGCAGAAGCGCGACGAGACGAATGACCAGATCACGATTGATTCGGCCAACGCGGCGCGCGAGTATGGCGTCGCGGTAAAGTGCGCCACCATCACGCCCGATGAGGCGCGAGTGAAGGAGTTCAGCTTGAAGCAGATGTGGAAGAGTCCGAACGGGACCATCCGCAATATCCTGGACGGCACGATCTTCCGGGAACCGATTATCTGTAGCAACGTTCCGCGCGTGGTTCCGCATTGGGATAAACCGGTGGTGGTGGCGCGCCACGGCTTCGCGGATCAGTACCGCGCGACGGATTTTCAGTTCCCCGGCGCCGGTACGCTCAAAGTGAGCTGGACGGCGGCGGACGGCGGCAGCACCATCGAGCGGGAGGTGGTGAAGGCGCCCGGGCCGGGCATTATGCTCGGCATGTTCAATTTAGATGCTTCGATTTCCGGCTTCGCGCGCGCCTGCTTCAACTACGCCATCAATCGTAACTATCCGGTGTATCTCTCCACCAAGAACACGATCCTCAAGGTCTACGACGGCCGCTTCAAGAATCTGTTCCAGGAAATTTACGAGAAGGACTTTAAGGCGCAAATGGACGCCAAGGGCCTGACCTACGAGCACCGCCTGATCGACGATATGGTCGCGGCCAGCCTGAAGTGGACCGGCGGATACCTGTGGGCCTGCAAGAACTACGACGGCGACGTGCAGTCCGATACTTTGGCGCAGGGCTACGGCTCGCTCGGTCTGATGACTTCGGTGCTGATGTCTCCGGACGGCAAGACCATCGAGTCAGAAGCGGCGCACGGCACCGTCACGCGGCACTATCGTTTGCATCAACAGGGCAAGCCGACTTCGACGAATCCCATCGCTTCGATCTATGCCTGGACCCGCGGCTTACAATATCGCGGCAACATGGACGGAACGCCGGATGTGGTCAAATTCGCGCAAACGCTCGAACAGGTGTGCCTGGACGTGGTGCAATCCGGACGCATGACCAAGGATCTGGCGATCCTGATTCGTCCGGATCATCCGTTCCTCTCGACCGAAGCGTTCATGGACGCCATCGACGAGGAATTAAAGCGCCGCCTGCTATAGGGTGTGGTGAATGCGGATCACAGGCGAGGCTAAGCTATTTTGCTTTGCCTGTTTTTGCGCGATCGCGCAGTTGCCGTTAGGCCTGCACGCCGTCGGATTCGGCTTGCCCTACGAAGCCTCCACTGTCGCCACCAACCTCGCGGCGACGGGCGAATTCCGCGATCCATTTGGCGTCGCCAGCGGTCCCACGGCACACGTTGCTTCGGTGTATCCGTACATTCTGGCGACCGTCATCCGGATATTCCGGCAGCCCGAAGCCATCATTTGGGCCACGGTAATTCTGAACGCGTGTCTGCTGGGACTTGCCGCCGCTCTGCTGCCGGTTCTCTCCCGGCGCGTGTACCAAGATGCCACGCCCGGCTTTGTAGGAGGCGTGCTTCTCGCCCTGTCCATCCGCCTGATGCCGCAATGGGAAGTGGCTCTCTCGGCTCTCCTGCTGCTTGCCGCGGCGTTGGTGATCTTGCAAGGCGAGTCCGGCGCCGCCGGTTTGGTCGCCGGTGTCAGTGTCCTCGCGAACCCGGTCTCGTTTCCTCCGTTGGCGCTGCTTGCGTCTCTGCGAGGCAAGAGGTTTGCCGGCATCACTCTGGTTACGGCCTTGGCGTTGTGCACGCCTTGGCTGATAAGAAATTGGATGGTGCTGGGCGCGCCCTACTTCGTTCGCGACAACTTCGGGCTGGAGCTTTATATTTCCAACAACGACAAAGCCGGGCCGGATCTGGTGGGCAACGAAGCGCTCTGGACACTGCATCCGAATCAAAACCATGAAGAGGCGGCGGTGGTGGTGGCCATCGGAGAAGCAGCGTACAACCGGAAGCGTTTCTCGGACGCGCTGGATTGGATTCACGCGCACCCGGGCCAGTTCCTATGGCTATCCGCGCGCCGGGTTTTTTATTATTGGCTGCCGCCTCCGCGCGAAGGATGGACGGCGTATTGGGGTTGGATTTTGACGGTTCTGGCCGCGGCCGGGGTATGGTTGGGACGCTTCCATCGGACGGCTCTGCTGCTGGCCATTGTGGCGCTAGTGTATTCGTTACCGTATGTGGTGATTCAGACCGTGGGACGGTACCACTTCCCGGCCCTTTGGATCTCGGCTCTTCTCGCCGGCTATGCGATAACCGTCATGCTGAAGGGCGGCCGGAGTATACTGGCCGGGAGAGCTCTATGAAAACTTTCATCTTGTTCGTTGTCCTCGCGCTCTGCGCGGGCTTCAGTCGCGCCCAGACCGGCGCACTGGCCGCCCCTGGATTCCACCACCTACACTTGAATTCCGTGGACCCGGAAGCAGCGATTCCGTTCTACATAGAGCATTTTCCGAGTACTTCGAAAGCGACCTTCGCCGGACTGCCCGCGCTCAAGGCGGGCAAAGTGTGGGTGCTGTTCACAAAGGTGGGCAAGCCCGCTGCCATTGAGCCGCAGACGGCGTACTGGCATTTCGGCTGGAATGTTCCGGATTCGAGAAAGAACCGGGACCTATACCGGCAACGCAAGGATCCCAACTTGCGGCCTCTTTACACCGGCGACGGCGATCAGACCGTCGACGTCAGCAGCGACACGTGGCCTGGCGCGGCGGGCACGTTGGGCCGCACGCGGCCGCAGATTGCCGAAGCCAAGGCGCAAGGGATTCAACCCACACGGACCGGAGGTTTTGCGTATCTCAACGGTCCGGACCGCGCGCTGGTCGAGTACGCGGGCAATTATCCGCCAGTGGAGCGCTTCAACCACGTCCACATGTATCAGGAACACCCCGTGTGCGCGCAGCTCTGGTATCAGAAGCATCTCCTGTCGGCGCCGCGCCAGGGCGCGCCGCCGCTCGGGCCAGAGATCACCGAAAGGAACTGCAAAGTGCCCGCCGCGGAAAAGGGTTGGCCCGGGCTGGAGCGCGAAGGCCTGATCCGCGCGCCCGCGGGCGGCGTTCTCTTCGATGACGTGGCGATGAACTGGTATGTGCAACAGGATTCCAAGCCGTTGGCCCCCACCCGTGGCCACCTAATGGACCACGTTGGCTTGAGTGTGACGAACCTCGACGCGTGGATCGCAAAGCTCCAAAAAGAAGGCGTGAAGTTCCTGGGCAAGACCTATAAGGTGGGCGAATCCCGCGCGATCATGATCGAGGGACCAAGCCGCGAAGCAATAGAGCTGGTGGAAATACGCTAGCCAAAGCCAGTAGTGGGGCATTTCACCCACGAGTTGACGCTTTAGCCCCGGCAATTTCAACCGGTTAGCCGACAAGAAAGATGGCCTGTCGCATGCAGTAAGCATGGGCAGATGAAGAGGCCAAATTTCTTCAAACATCTTGGGGTAATCCTGTTTCTGAGTGGCGCGGTATTCGCGCAGACCAGACCAGCGGCCAACGAGCCATCGTCAGTCACCCCCGCTCTCATTACTCAGCGAGCCGGAGAAGCTTATGCCGGCTCCGAAACCTGCCGTACATGCCATCGTGCGGAGTTCCAGGAATACAACAAGACGCATCACGCCCGTCTCACTTACAAAGGTGAGGCAGTGACAGGTTGCGAGATGTGCCACGGCGGCGGCAAAGCGCATGCGGATGGGATGGAAGCCGCGCAGGGCGACGAAGCCAGGACCAACGCGGCCAAGAAGCTCATCTTCGCCTTCCGGGGCAATCCCCGGCAAAATGCCGAGCGCTGTATGAACTGCCACCAAAGCACGCTCAACCAAAAAGATTTCGGACACTCGACGCATTTGCAGCACGGCGTAAGCTGCGGCAACTGCCACTCCATGCATTTGGTGGAAGCCGGGCGCAATCCGAAAGCGGTGGGGATCGGCACGGTACAGAGCAACTTTTTCAACGTTCCAAAACTTCCGGAAGAACAACGCTGGCTGCGTAATAGTCAACTGACGAAGCCGCAGCCGGAATTGTGTTACGGCTGCCACTCCAACATTCAGGCTCAATTTGCTCTGCCCACGCATCACAAGGTTCCCGAAGGACTGATGAAGTGCACGGACTGCCACAACGCGCATGGGACCTCAAATCGCGCAACGCTCCGGCAGAGCGGCTGGGAGACTTGCGTGGGCTGTCACGTGGAAAAGCGCGGCCCGTTTGTTTTTGAGCACTCCGCGGTAAAGGTGGAGGGGTGTACGGCGTGCCACACTCCACACGGAAGTGTAAACCGGATGCTGGTCACCCGGCGCGAAGCGCGTTTTCTATGCCTGCAGTGCCACGTGGACCCGTTCGCCGCCAACGTCCCGCATAGCCGCCTCAGTTTCCAAACGCGCGGCGATTGCGTGCGCTGCCATTCGGCGATCCACGGATCCAACTTCAATGAGTTCTTCCTGCATTAGAGATACGGCCATGAGAAATCATTCTATTCTTCTCCTTGCCGTACTTACGGGTAGCCTTCATGCACAGGACGCCGCGGCGCCGCGCGTCATTGGCGGTTTTGAAACTCAGGGATCGCTGACGACGGGTTACCGCTTCAGCGACGTCAAGGGGTACCGGCCCAAGTTTCAGGAACTGGTCAACCTGGGCGAGGGATTCCGCATGACGGATTTCAGCCTGTTTGGCCATGCGCAGGATGGCAAGAACCGGTTCGCGGACGAATATTCCCTTACCATGAGCGGAATCGGAGGCGATCCTTACACAACATCGCAATTCACATTGCGCAAGAACCGCGTGTATGATCTCCGCGCGAACTTCCGGCAGAGCCGTTATTACTGGGATCAGAACGACCGGGCACTGCAACCCAGCGGCCTCAACGCCCTCACCTCAAATCACGATTGGGCAACGGTCCGCAAACTGGGATCAATTAATCTGTTGGTTCACGCTACCGACAAGCTGCGGTTCAATTTTGAATATTACCGGAACACTCGTTCCGGGGCGTCGTTTACCACCCGGACGCCGGATTACTTCGGGTCACCCAGCACGTGGGGGACATTCGCCCGCGCGAATCCTTACTATCTCTTCGCTCCTGTTGACGAGTCCGCCAATCGCGCGACAGTGGGGATGGACTACAGTCCCAAAAACTGGACGCTTCACTATCGTTTCGGGTACCAGAGCTTCATGAATTCCATTGACGGCCAAAACCTCGGTTCGCCGTCACGAAGTTTGAATGTCGACGATCGCAGTACGGCCGCCGAGATCCTGACATCTTTCTCATGGAAGGACTATCGCGAGCTCCACACTCCTGTCAGTGAATTTTCTTACACCGGCAAGATCATTCCGCGGCTGGAAACACGCGGAGGGTACATTTTCTACCGCTACAGCGGTCCCGCATCCCTCGCTATGGCGTTCCAGGGCACGGCGCGGGCGCCGACAGGCGCGTATAACGTGGCGCTAACCACGAAGGCGGATGTCAGCGAACCCAACCATGTTGTGGATCAGGGTCTCACCTACAAAATCAATGACTGGTGGAGCACGATGCTTGACTACCGCTATTCGCGTTTCACCGTGGATAGTTCGGCTGAGTTTAATACCACCACGACAACCGGAATCGTCTCCGGCCATGCGTTCAACGAATGGAGGATTTCCACCCACACCGCGGACCTGAACATGGCCTTCACCCCAGCTTCGTCACTGCTGATTCGCGCCGGCATGCGCTATCTGAACAACGATATCCGCATGCTTCAGGATGGAATCATCGACACAGGCCGAACGAGGAATATCAACACCGTATGGCCCATTGGCAGCCTGTACTTCCAGCCGAATAAGGTCCTCACCGTTCGCGCGGATGTAGAGTCGGTTACCAATGGAACGTCGTATACCCGCGTTACTCCGCACACCGATATCGGTGGCCGGTTCGTCGTCCGCATCCGGCCCACGGACAAGTTCTACATCGAAGACAGCGCGGTTGTGCGCAACCGGAAACTCCTCGACACCGATTTCCGCAGCACCATCCGCAGCAACGCGTTCACGGCCACGTATGAACTCAACGAGAAACTGTCTGGCTTCGCGGGCTTTAGCTACGACAGCTTCTTCGCCGCCAACTTCGTGAGTTTCCTGCGCGGTACGGCGCCCTTCACGAACTTGGCCTTACGTGACCAGAGCATTAGCCGCGTCTGGACCGGAGGGTTGCGCATTAATCCAGTGAAGCGTCTAGGACTTTCTGTTTCGGGAAATTATGTGCGCACGACTGGTGTAGGCGAGATCACGGGTGAGAAACCCATCTTCGGCCCCATGAGCTTCCCCTATGCCACCGGCTCGGCTTATTATGATTTTCCACGCTTGGGCCGACTGACCGTGCAGTTGCAGCGAACGTACTATATCGAACAGATCGTGCCGGGAAATAACTTTAGCGCGAACCTGATTTCTATCTTGTGGACAAGGAGTTTTTGAGGCCATGAAATTATTTCTGACAGTGACGGCATTGGGTACGGCCCTATTGGTGATGGGCAGCGGGGTGGCTTGGGCACAGGGTGATGGCAAAGATCTATATATGAACAAGTGCGCCACCTGTCACGGGCCGGACGGCAATGCGAAGACTGCCATGGGGAGGAAACTCAAAGTGAAGGCGGCACAGGCCGTAGTCGGCTCCATGAGCGTCGAAGCGATGACGAAAATCGTCGCGGATGGTAAAGGTCCGGATATGGATGCCTACGGCAAGCAGTTCAAGCCGGAACAGATCAAAGCGCTGGTCGATTACTATCGCAGTCTGGGCAAGTAGACGGTCATGCCTATTTCGATCATCGCGGCGCTGTTTGCGGCGGCGGTGGCGATCGCCCTACTGGCGGGCTTCCGCGTCGAACGTACGCGTTCACGCGAAGGCAAGATGCTGGCGTTCGCCGCTCTGCTCATTCTTCCCGTGATCGTGGTTGGGGCTGCTTTCAACGAACACATGGACCGCGCAACCTCCACGCGGTTCTGCCTGTCCTGCCATGTCATGCAGGATTTTGGCAGGAGTCTTTATATCGACGATCCCAGCTTCGTCCCGGCGCGGCATTTTCAGAACAACCAGATTCCCCGCGACCGCGCCTGTTTCACTTGCCACACCGAATACACGATGTTCGGCGGTGCGAAGGCAAAGCTACGAGGCCTTCAGCATCTATGGGTGCAGTACGTCGTCGGCGCGCCCAAGCCTGAAGCCGTAAGACTCTATGAGCCTTTCCGCAACGGAGAGTGCCTGCACTGCCATCTTGGCGCCCGGCGATTTGAAGAAAGTTCGGCACACAACAAGATTCCAGGTCTGCTGGATCAAGTGAAGAACGGACAGAAATCCTGCATGTCCAGTGGATGCCACGAGTTCATCCATGATGTGGCGTCTCTTAAGGACGCCACGTTCTGGACGGAGAAGAAATAGCCATGGAAAATTCCGTCACCGAACGGCGCATCCGCTGGTCCAGCATTCTCATCGCGGCGGGACTCCTGGTGCAATTAGGAACTCTCTCGACCACCCATCCACTGGCATTCATGGGATTCCTGATGGTTGGCTGCCCGCTTGTGGCAGGTGGAATTTTGCTCTACCTGTTATCGTTGATTTGATTTAACGACGATTTGATTTAACGACGATTTGATTTAACGACGATCTGATTTAACGACGATCTGATTTAACGACGATCTGATTCAACGAATGGCGCTGGACTCCTGGGAGGAAAAATATCGCGAGAGGGTTGCAGGCCTGCGTCCGCCCGACCCGCTGCTGGTTGAAACCGCCAGCGCCGTGACGCCCGGTCGCGCGCTCGATCTGGCTTGCGGAACCGGACGGAACGCCCTGTGGCTGGCTCAACACGGCTGGAAGGTCGCCGCGGTGGACGGGTCGGCCTCCGCCATCGAGACTCTCCGCGCGCACGCCTTCGCGCACAATGTCTGTATTGACGCCCACGTGGCGGACCTGGAACAAGGCGAGTATAGCGTTGAGCCCACGCACTGGGATCTCATCGCCATCTGCTACTACCTGCAGCGGGATTTGTTTGAAACAGCGAAACAAGGCTTGACGCCCGGGGGCATCTTGGTCGCCATCGCCCTCATGGCGGAACCAGGCAAAGAACACTCTCCGTTTCGGGTGCAGCCGGGCGAACTGCGCGGCTTTTTCGAGGACTGGGAGATCCAGCACTATCGTGAAGGCGCGGACGCCACACACGGCGCGGTTGCGGAAATCGTGGCCCGACGGCCGCTTACTTCCCTAACCGATTAGGACCCTGCGCCAGCATCTGCACTTTGTACAGGCCTTCGCGGGCGGTGAGATACAACGTCTTCTTGCCGGGTCCGGCAAACGCCGCGTTGGCGGGTTGCTTGGGCGCCTTGATGGTGCCTAAGTACTGACCCTTCTTGTCGAATACCTGAACTCCGGTGACCGTGCATACATAAACGCGGTCCTGACGGTCGATGGCCATGCCGTCGGCCCCGCTTTCCTGCCCCGCGGGTAAATCATGAAGTTTCGCGAACGGGCGTTTGTTCTTCAGGCTTCCATCGGGCTGAACGTCAAACGCGAAAACAGTGTCGCCGACCGTGTCATCGACGATCGCCGTCTTACCGTCCATCGTTAAAACCACACCGTTGGGCCGCGTAATCTGATCGTCCTGCACCAGGGGCTCCTTGGCTCCAGCGGGCATATAGTAGACATACGTCTTGCGGCCGGGCACGATGGGCCGCGGGCCGGGATCGGTGAAGTAGATGCCACCCTTGGCATCCGCAATCACATCGTTCGGAGCCATGAGAGGCCGCGCGGCGGTGCCTTCCGTCAATGGCATGACTTTGCCGTCGCCCGCGCGCCGCGAGATCCGTTTGCCGTCACCTTCGGCTCCCAATAGATCGCCGTTTTTCAGAAAGGCGAGGCCGTTGGTGCCATTGGTGTTCTCCCGGAAGACCGAGACCTTGCCGGCTAGATCGAGCAGGTAGGTCTTGCTGACGCGCGGATCGGAGAACAGCAGGCTGCCATCGGCGCGGCCCACCGGACCTTCCGTGAACGTAAAGTTCTGCTGCACAACTTCGGCCTGAACGCTGGCCGCCACGACGCTGGGAATGCCCTGCGCGAAGGCCGCCGTTGCAAAGACTGTGAGCAGCCCGAGTATCGAGATCGATTTTGTCATGGTCTTATAGTACACACGTCACGGCAGTAGAGCTACAATCCGCACCGGGCCGCCGGTTCCCGCTTCGATCTTCATGGGCAGCGCGATGAGAGTCGCGCCCTTCACTGGAAGTTTCTCCACATTGGCGACGTTCTCCAGACCGTAGATGCCGGCCTTGTTCAACACCTGATGAACGATGAAATCCTTGGAGGGGCCGCAGTCCATGCTCGCCGTGTCGATGCCGACACCGTCGATCTTGCGTTGCACCAACAGTTCGGCGGTGTCTTTAGCGAGGCCCGGAAAATGGAGGTGTTCGATGTCGCCGGGAACATCGCTGCCCAAGTATTGCTTGCGATCCGGATAATACTTTCCCCAGCCGGTGCGGAAGATCACAATAGACCCGGCCGGGATCGCGCCGTTCTTGGTCTCCCATGCGCGGAGATCGCGCGCGCTGATCAAATAGTCGCGAGCCTTCGCCGCGGCCGCGATGACATCCACCACGACGGCTGGAGCGACCAGCTTCTGTACAGGGATTTGGTCGATGGTGGGCATTCCCTGCGCGAAGTGGATGGGACTGTCCATGTGCGTGCCGCCATGCTCGTCGGACGCAAATCCTCCGGCGGCGTACCAGTAGCCGCGTGGGTTGACTTTCCACTCGTCCTTCCGGTGGCTGAAACCCTTGGCGTTAGGCCAATAGACGGTCTTCTCGTTGAAGCTATAGGTGAGGTCGACGAGCTTAGGCAGCGTAAATCAATAACCTTTACATCTAACGGTTGTGCTTGGATGGATCGTGTAGTTCCATTCGCCATGAAATGTGTCGGGCTTCAGATGGACATGGGCAAACTCTTCATCCGTGATTTTGCGCCCAACGGGGTACTTGCGG
>CAMAVI010000112.1 GCA_945861625.1 Candidatus Sulfopaludibacter sp. SbA3 | reverse complement strand
GGCTGCAACCGGCGGCTGCAACCGGACCTTCGCCCGCAACCGAAGAGATACCCAGGCCTTCGATGACCACGGTATTCTAACTACATCGTCGTGCCCGCGAAGCCGGCGCCGGCGGATCCGTCGAAGACCGTGTCAAATATTGGTTCATTTCCATCCAAGCGCCCAGAAGCGGGGTCCCCTCCCGGCGTGCCGATCAAAGTTCCTGTTTGCCCGGTCGATACCGAGCCGTTGAACATGCTTCGTATGGGGCTGGAGTGCGTCACCGGCAACGGGCTGATCGCGGTCACAATATTGGCCACGATCGTAGCGCTCCGCCATGGCGGCGCTTGGTGGATAACACCCGTCGCGGGCATCGCCGCCAATAGTGTGCGGAACCGGGCGTTCTTTCGCTATGTGGCACACGCAGCGGGCTGGAAGAAAGCGATTCTGTGTTTTCCGGCCATGCTCATCCATCAAGTCCGGTGTCTCTACGCGCGGATTGCAGGAGCCGTGCGAGCCGAACACGTCCGGGATCGTTGGTTATGGCCGGTGGCCATCCTCATCGGGGCGGCGCTACTCGGGGTGCAGATTTCCGGCGGGGCATTCGAGGCCGAGTTCACGGGACACCCTGATGAACCCGCGCACTTCGTCTCTGTCCTCATACTCTATGACTATCTCGTCACCTTGCCTCGCGAAAATCCCATCGGCTGGGCGCAGCAATATTACCTGCACTATCCAAAGGTCGCCATCGGCCACTGGCCGCCTTTGTATCCGGTCATGGAAGCCTCGTGGTGGCTTCTTTGGGGTCCTTCACGTTTAACGGCCATCCTACTGCAATGGCTGATCGGGGTTGTGGCGCTCACGATGTTCTACCGGCTTGCTCGATCCATGCTGTCGCTCCCGGTAACGGCGGTGTTGACGGCCTTGATGATCGCTGCTCCGGTCTTCCAGCGTAGCCTGGAACAAACCATGGCGGATCTTTTCTGCTTGCTATGGGCCATCCTGGTGATGCACGCGACCGTTCGTCTGCTGCAGGAGCACGATCAGAAAGCACTATTTCTGATCGTGACCGGACTGGTAGGCGCCGCACTTACCAAAGGCACGGCCATTTGCCTGCTTCCGGTTCCGTTCGTTGCGTTATTCGCCTACGGAAAGCGAATCCGGATTTCGCGCCGCGCGTTGATTGCCGGTGGCGCCTGCCTGCTCGCGGCGGCCGCCTGGTATTTTGCGATGGGGGATGTGCTGCGTTGGGGCGGAATGTCATTCGATGACCCCTGGCCCGGAAGGTTCGTCGGACGCGTGGCCGGGTGGGGTTTCGTGGTACTCGCGATTTTCGGCCTGCGGCGGAAACCCTTGGCGCTGGTTGCCGGAAGCATCCTGATTTGCATGCTGGGCGTCTCTTTCTACGTGCGCGCCATGCGGGAGGAACGCCTCTGGATTACGGCGCTTCCGGCGCTTCTGATCCTGTCCGGCGTGGCGGTAAGCCGTTTCAAGAGGCCGTGGGTCGCTGCCTGCGTGTTGCTTCCCGCCGTGGTGTTCTTTCCCTTTGCCCGCTATCGCCAGTCCGGATCCGGGTTTGACAAACTGGTCCACCAATTGAAACGTCCCTCGCGGATGCTGGTGACCTCGCTGTCGCCGATGGATATCGGAGAAGGAGGCTGGATCGCGATGTCCGCGCTGGCCGAACAGCGTCCCGCGAGCTTCGTGATACGTGCGTCCAAGGCGCTGGCCGATGCCAATTGGAATGGAGACAGATACCGGCTGCTCGCCTCCGACGAAGGCGCTGTTTTACGGCGGCTGGATGAGTTAGGGATTGATACTGTCATTGTTCACGTGCCTGCCCAACAACAGACATTGCCTCACCAGGTGCTCCTGCGGAGGACCGTGAGCGAAAGCCGTGCGTGGGCGCCGTGCGGGAACGCGACGAATACTCTGTCGGCATATTGCCGGACCGAGGCTCCCCGCTTTCCCCGCCAGCCGCTGCGGGTCAATGTGCAAGGCTGGGTGTTCGAGGAACGGCCTGGGCCGTAAACTGGCGCCGCCCGCCGGTGCTACCCGCAATCACCGTTTACTTTACAGATTTTGGGAGGCCGTTGCGGCTCTTCCGTTTTCCAGCGTGCGGGGCTTCCTCTCTATTTCGGAGAGGTGATCGGATTCCAGTTCGAGAATATCGTCAACGGCAACAGACAAGCCCTCTTCAAGGTACTCCGTATCACCGTGCATCTTCCATGGATCGAGTTCCGCCCCCAATATGTTTCGCGCGGCCATAAGGGCCGTCAACATGGAGTGGTCCTGATTATTGTACCGGTGCATTCCGTTCCGGCCCGCGAATTGAAGATTCGGCACAGTGTCCAGGAACTGCTGCACCACCTGCAGTGAAGCACGGTACGTGTCATCGTAAACCGGGTAGGCTTTGGGGACCCGCACGACCTTTCCGTCCAAAACATCCGCCGGATTCACCAGGCCAAGAAGGGCTAACTCGCGCCGCGCCATGGCCAGCAACTCCGCGTCAGGAGCGCGCCACAACTCGTCATCTTCGGAGCAGAAGTACTCCATGCCCAGACTACTTGTTCGTTCCGGTTCCGGACTCATTTCCTGGCTCCAATTGCTGTAGTTTTGGATGCGGCCCACCTTGACGGCCGGTTCGTGAACATAGATCCAGTTATCGGGAAATAGATTGGTTCCCCGCACAATCAGGCCCACGGTGATAAAGTCACGGTACCGGAAATCACGCGCGATCCCGCGCACGGGCTCCGGGGGAGCCGGCTCCATCATGGCGAAAAAATCGCGAATTGCCAAGCTATTTATGAAGTGTTTACCCTGATAGAGCTTGCCACCTGCTTGTACTCCGAGGATGTGGCGGTCATCCCACAGGATCTTCTCCACCGGTGCGTTCAAGACCACTTGCGAGCCGCGTTGCTCCACAAGCTCGCGCATCCGGTTCCACATCATTCCGGGACCACGCCGCGGATAATGGAATTCCCGGATCAGCGTCTTGATCGCGTCCTTCCCGTTCCGCTGCCCGTTGCCGTTGAATGCATGCCGGACCAGACTCGAAAAAGATAATCCGCGAATCCGCTGCGCTGCCCAATCCGCGCTAATTTGCGAGCAGGGGGTACCCCAGACTTTCTCCGTGTAGCTCTCAAAGAACATCTCGAAGAGCCGGCGGCCGAAACGGTTGGAAACCCAGGTTGCCATGTTGTTTTCCGGCGCTTGCGGAAACGCCCGGGCCCGCAAGAAACTAAGACCGCACCGTAGGATTTCCACGGGCCCCAGCCCCCGTACGACATTGAGGGGATCGAGGGGATAGTGAAAGAACCGGGAACGATAGTAGATCCGGGAAAGCCGCGGGCGGGCCAGGAAATCAGTCCCCAAGACCTCTTTCCAGAGACGCTCGATGAATGCCACTTTGGTGTAAAACCGGTGGCCGCCCAAATCGAACAGGTAACCCTTATAATCTACCGTTTTCGCAAGACCACCCACGGTGGAATCGCGCTCAATGACGATGCAGGATAGGCCCTTGGCGGAAAGTTCGTAGGCAGCCGTCAGGCCCGCCGGGCCCGCGCCCAAAATGATCACGTCCGCCTGCATTGCCTCTTGTGAAGAAGGCCGTGGATGTTCCATCGCGCCTTCCATCAGGGTCTATCCTCTTCGAACCCTTGCAGCAACGCTTTGGCGGAAGGCTCCACAAACGGCCTTGGCGAAATCGCCCTGAACCCATATACAGCGATACCGAATGCGAAGGAGATGCCGCTGTACAGGAAGTAGAGTATATGCAGCGCCATCCCACCCAGGGAATACCGCCAGCCTTTTCGTGCAGCCAGGAACCGGTAGAAATCCTGGTTCAAGACAAATAGGAACGCCAGGATCATCGCGATTCCGCCCATGACCGGAACCTCCGGCAACCATGCCCGGCCGCTCAGTAGTTGCAAGATCCCCAATCCACCCAACAGAACCAGCATAAACGAGAGGATTACCGAAACACGCTGGCTCCAGCGTAGATTCAAATCGTCGGGAAGAAAGCGGGTGCGCAAGATCAGCTCAGTCCACGGAATACCCCTCTGCAGCACGTCCGTGCGGATCAAGTTCCAAAGGGTCCACGCCTTCAGGTGCTTGCAGCGAACCTGCCGGTCCAGCACAAGCTTCCGTCCGGAGCGCATCATCCGGAAACCAAATTCGATATCCTCGATCGATGGCCGGCGATAGGATTCGTCCAGCCCTCCCTGCTCCAGATAGACATCGCGCTTTACGGCCCCGCAACCGCACCAGAAGGTTACAGCTTCCCGGTTCCCCTGATGATGGGTGAAGGAGTGCATCAAATTCTTGAATTGCGAAACGAACCCGGGATCGGAGGGTGAATCGTCATAGGACCCGATCAACGCATCCAAGTCCGGTTCCGCGGCAAATCTTTCGGCAATGCGGCTAAGCGTGTCCGGGTGAACCTCGACGTCGGCATCCAGGAATAGCAGGAGGTCCCCGGTAGCATGCCGGGTTCCCAGATTTCTAGCCCTGGCTGGCCCAAAACGCCCGCTAGTGGAGAGAACCGTAGCGCCTGAACGCTCTGCCACGCCAACGGAGCCATCCGTCGATCCGTCGTCAATCACGATGCATTCTGTAGCGGGATACCGCGAATTCGCCAATGCCCGCAGACATCGCGGTAGCGTAGCTGACCCGTTGAATACAGGAATAATTACCGAAATCCGCATCTTGGCTTATTTATAGTAGCTGATCTGAGGCAAAACCGAAGCGCTCGTTTCCGTGCGCCATCAAGGGGTGTTGCCCACGAGAAGGCGGTTCACCTACTGCAATTTGATGGCCCCAGGCATATGCCGGTAAGGATCCAACGTTACCCATTGTATCTATATGAAACCAGCCATTTGTGAACGAGGGAAAGATTCCCACAACATTGGATTTTCCCCGGCGAAGCGGAGCTGGTAAGGTCCTCTGCCGCCCTCCCCGTCAGAAACTCGCCGCCGCCCGTATTGCCTTGGGGACGGGTTGGGCCGGCCGCACCATGCCATCCATAGTTCCGGCGGGGCCTGGTCCCAACAGGGGCTCAAACAGCTCGTCCCCGCGTTCCGCGATGGCGCTCTCCGGCATCGCCAGAACCCTGCCGTCCCACGAGACATCCAGCATGCGCAGCCCATTCGCGGTTCGGCTCACAATCTCGATGACAGAGGAGGAAGGAATTAACCAAGCCATTGTTCTGCCGTCATTCTCAACGGCGGCGGCCACAATCGGCTCGCGCAACCTAAAGCGTCTTCCGGCCAGCATAAGGCTCCAAACCTTTCTGGGCGACATGGGCCACTCTGACGGGGGAGTAAATGCCAAGCTAACACAAAGAAGGGCCGGTGCCAAAGGGAATCCGCACTTCCAACAGGACCGCAATTATTTTTGCATGGGGCCGCGCCAGGCGCTGCCCAGATTATTGGTGGGGGGACGGCGCGGCGGCTTATGCTTATGCGCGGCGGCGATGGCGGCGCGGTCGCTGGCGTATACGCGCATATCGTCGTCGGTAAAGGTTAAGGTCACGGCCTTCTCTTCCGTATTACGTTCCAAGAGCCTGCGGCACAACAGCGGCAGCTCCTGGACAAGAATGCCGTATTTCCTTGCCAGGGCCAGATCGGCTCTCACATTATGTTCGGTGCGGACCTGATCTTTTTCAACCGATTCGAAGGTGAGCACCCTGAATCCGGCCTCATTGGCGAAGCGAGTGAGAATATAAGACATTGTTTCCCGAGGCCACTTGCCGTGCCGGCCTACCTAAGCGTAACATGGCGCAGGAGAAAAGCTGCCCTACTCCATTAGACCGGAAATACCGATGAGTAAGTGTGCAACCACTGTGGACCGATGATTTGCTGCAACGTAGCCTCAGTGAGGTGTTGCAATCCAAAGCCGACAACAGCGAGTGGAGTAAACGGCTTCGCAAGGAAGGTTCCATGCTTGTCGAAAGCCGGCTGTCCAAACGCATCAGCCATGAAGAGTACGAATCGGATCGCACGCAATATAAGGAAAATGCGGCGGAATGCAAGCGCCGCCACAACCTTCTCGAAAACGAAATTTCCAGCCGGGATAAGTCTTGGCGCGTCGACGCCCACGGCTAGAGCAAACTCCTACTTGCCGGGATAACTCTGATAGACGGAAGTCTTTCCCTCGCTGTCGAATAGGATCACCGAAAAGGCCTGACTCAGGGAGCCTTCCATGCCGGGCGAACCCATGGGCATTCCCGGAACGGACAACCCCTTCGCTTTCGGACGCTCCTTGAGCAATCGATGAATCTCGACCGCGGGGACGTGGCCTTCCAGTGCGTATCCTTCCACGACTCCCGTGTGGCACGACAGCAGTTTTTCCGGGACCCCGTACTGCCGGCGGTATTCACCGGTATCCTGCACTTCCTTCACGGCGACTTCGAAGCCGTTGGCCTGCAGGTGCTTCACCCAGTTGGCGCAGCAACCGCACGTGGGAGTCTTGAAGACTTGGATCTTGGGCGCCGCCGCCAGCAGGCGAACCGCCGTGATAGCCGGAACGGCGGCTAGCGCCTTGAGAAAAGTGTGACGAGTCATCATCTGGATCGGGCCTCCCCAGCTCAATTTCATTCTACCTTGGCGGAGCCTTGTGTGACGCCAGAGTTTCGCCATGCACGCAGTTGACTAGACAACTCAACATCGGCCCGGCGGATTTCCTCCTGCCGGCCAAATCGTTCGCTGCTGATCCGACGAAGACAACGAAGAGCCAGCACGGCGGCTTCTCGCCCGACTTCACTATTTCCTGCATCGCGGACCACGTCCCGCAAAATCAAGTATGCGCGCCAATATTCTTCTTGTTCATCCTTGAGTCTACGCTCCGCCAAAAGAGCAGCTTCACGCTCCTCTTTCGCGAACCCACTTTCCCGTTCGGCGTCCATAGCATAACGCTGCAATCCAGACCACAAAGCATCGTTGAAATAGATCCGGTTCGCGTTGCCGGCGATGAACTCGGCCAAGCGGTATTTTGCCTCCTGAGCTTCGCCAATTGGGAGACCCTTCCGGTTAGCCTCAGCGTAAAGGTCCGCAAGGTGCCGAGTACGAGGTGCGCGCACGCGAGCGCGGATCGATTCGTATATTTGCGCTGCTTCCTCATACCGGTTCTCCCGTGTCAATCTCACCGCGAGCGAATACTTCACGATTCGGGTCTCAGGGTCAGCGGGATACTTGTCAAGAAAGGCCATCAGGTCTTCGTCGGAAGCTTCCGTGTCCAGTAACAAACCGGCATCCCATCCGGATGCCGCCCAGTGGACGTCGGAATAAGGATCTTTCCACCCTCCGCTGGCGTTGGCGTGCCACAGCCACAATGCAAAATGCACTTGCTCGACAAGGTTCTTGGTTTTTTGATAAACGCCGCATAACCCGTAAGCGGCAGCGGCCCTCTGCGTCGGAGTCGCACGCGCGGATCGAAAGAGAGCCAGTAAGGGCTTCTCCGCTGCCGCAAATTGATGCGAAAGAAAGTAGGCCGAGGCCAGCATCCAATGGAAGTCGGGATCGATGCGAAGAGGAGATGATCCGGGAATCATCCGGGCCACGGTCAAAGCGCCTGGCGGGTCACCCATGCGCAAAGCCGTCCTCATGGAGAGCATCGCCAGGGCGTTCGCGCCGTCCTCCGACTTCAACAGGCCCGAATGCTTTTCTAGCAGCGCTTGCATTCGCTGATACAACGCCTGCGTATCGGGGCGCGGCTCGTCATCCCGTTCATAACGATTCCACGATGGATTGGTCGCCAACTGGATCGCAAAGGCGGCGTGCTGAGGCGTGTCGAAATACTCTTCCAATTGGTCGCGCAGTTTCTGGCCGCCGTCGTGCCCGTACGTGATCTGTAAGGAGTCGCGCACCGTCTCCTCGCTCAAGTTGGAACCATCGCGATTCAACTCATCGAGATAAATCTTGCCCGCCGCAGCTTGGTCTCCGAGCAGGAGGTGGACCCGCGCCAACCACCCGCGTGCTTCGCTCAAGAACTCTGGAGTCCGGGCTGTATTGAGGAACTTTTGCAGCTTTCCGCGCGCACTCCGCAGCGACGCTTCTTCCCCAGGCTCCCCCTCGCGCAGATCGCTTTTTTTGCGTCGATCAAGTCGATTTCTTCGCGCTCTTGGGGCGAGACAGATGAATCGGCCCGAGCAACCCCTAGCGCTTTGCGGACGCCACCAAAATCGAACGGCGCGCTGACGGGCTCGGAAATTTGCTGATAGGCTGCCCGTAACTTCCCGAGTGGCGTCGTATCTTGCGTTCTCGTCATGCCGGCGAAGGGCATCGAGACTCGCTTCACGTTGCCGCGCCCAAAATCGCTGACATTCCTGGAAAACGGTAGCCAAAAGCGGGCGTTCAGATAAGCGCGCAACGTAGAATCAAACCCGCAGGACCACACGATGCCGATTCCAAATAGCAGGAATACACCTGGGCGGGCGATGCCTTTCCAAACTCTCATCGCGGCTCGACGACCTCAAACTTCGCAGGCTGCATGGTTACGGCGCGGCCCAAATACAGGCGGATTTGTCCGCCATAAGGAGGTAGCGAAAGTTCCAGCCGCCTTGAGCCCGTCATTCGGACCGGTAATGGCTTTTGCGGAAGAAAATATTCGAGATCGAGGGAACTTTCGACGCGAAAGTGAAGTGTCACTGGGGCAAGCCGGTTCGCATTAACTAAGTAGAGGTCCGTACAGGTCACAGACGCACATTTCGCATCGATCTGCTCAATCGTCGCAGCCTTTTCTTGAAAATGCCCGTTCGCCGCTGCGATGGTTTCATCGGGCGGCATAACGAGAGTCTCCGCCGGCAGGGGCCAACGAAAGAACACCACACCCGCATTGTACCCGCCAATCTGCCGCGCACTCTCTACCGCCAGGCGGACCGACTCTGGCGTCGGCAAAACGAACTGAATCGTATCCCCGGGCTGGAATCGAACGTAACTCACCGCCGTTTCGCGGATGGCCCGGTAGTCCAACACCACTTCACCCGCGTCGTTACGTCCTGCCTGCAGGGCGAAGTCCGGGAGCCTACCCAAGTCCGCGGGCGTGGGATCCCGGTAGAAGATATCTCGCGATGACGAGGGCGATACCGCGATAAAGCGTGCCCTACCAAAAGTAGAAATTCCGATCCGGAAACGTTTCTCGAAGCGATTGAAGTTCGGTCCCCACTTCTTCACATCCACTTTGGCCCCTATCGCACCTCTAGGGAATCGGCCTTGGGCTACATCGTAAAACTGAGATACAAATTCGTCGACTTCATCGATCACATCTTTAATCGCGGTGTTTGGCCGGAACCAGTCGAGCAGTGCGGTGATGGATAGCTCGCACCCGGGCGGAAGTCCTGCCTTGACTACTCTTAAGAAACTCGCATACTGATATAGCGATCCAGTGGGGCTATCGATATCCAGTTGAATCCCACGTACGCGAAGATTCCGCCGCTGGGCTGTTTGGAGAAGTTTGGCTACGCTCCGCTGTAAGGCAGGCACTGCAGTCGCACGCGGAACACGTTGCTCCTCAAACCGGAAGACCAGCCAATATTCCTCAGCGGCGGGCAAGTCCGATGGAAGCTCGGCATAAATATCCGGCGCTGCCGATACTTCGGTGCCTCCCCGGGACCCATCGAAAAGAGTCCCGACATGCACAAATAGCACATTAGATCGCATGCTTGACGGTGCGCTGCGCGTGTATGGTTGCTGCCAGAACCAAAAACCGATGGTCCAATTTGGTTGCGGCTGAGAATGCGCAGAGCGGCACGCGACGGAACAAGCCGCGAGGGCCATGAGCAGAAATAAATTGAGGCGAATTAGCAGCACACCCCGAAAACCTCATCGCCAATATAGCTTGTTTATTTGCAGCCTGCTACGCCCTATCTCCTTCCAAATCTCGGCATGACAAATCCAAACAGCACTCCGGCGGCGAAGGCGATTGCCAGGAACTTGAACGGTTCACGATTCACTTTATGGACCGCTTCCTCAAAGCCATTTTCCACCGCGTAACGGCCGTGCTTCACAAAGCGTTCCGCCGCGATCTTGCCGTCTTCGGCTTTATCAAAGAATACAGCCTTGGCCTTATTCACTCCTTTTTCGATGCGCTCGACTGCTTCTTTCACATCCGCCGCCATGCAGGGCACCGCGCAGGCACCATCCGGCCCGCGATTGAGTCGGACTTGTTGGCGGCGAAAATAATTCTCGCCGGTAGCGAACTCACAAACGATGCGTACTCTCCCGTGTCCTTCCGGCAGGGCTGCGTAAAGCCGCCTGATTTAAGATTTCTTTTGATCCAGGAGGCGGCGGACGGAGGTTCGGCTTATCTGAAGCTGGCGGGCGATTTCGGATTTGCTGATTCCTTGCCGGTGTAGTTTCCGAGCTTCGACGG
>CAMAVI010000111.1 GCA_945861625.1 Candidatus Sulfopaludibacter sp. SbA3 | reverse complement strand
CGCACGCGGCGGCTCCCGAACAGATCGTGCTCGATGTCGACACCACCGATGTGGCGCTGCATGGCAATCAAGAGAGCCGCTTCTTTCACGGCTACTACGATCACTACTGTTATCTGCCGCTGTACATCTTCGCGGGCGAGCATCTACTGTGCGCGCGCCTGCGTCCGGCCAACATCGACGGCGCGGCGGGAAGCCTGGAGGAGATCCGCCGCATCGTGGAACAACTGCGCACGCACTGGCCGGAAACCCGCATCATCCTACGCGGCGATTCTGGATTCTGCCGGGATGAGTTACTGGATTGGTGCGAAATCAATCGCGTCGATTATGTTGTGGGCTTCGCCCGCAACCCGCGGCTGCAATCGCTCATCGGGGATGCCTTGCGTCAGGCCAGGCAGCAGTGGGAAGAAACGCACAAGCCCGCTCGCGTATTTGTGGAGTTTCCCTATCAGACCGTGTCCGGTTCCTGGGCACGGGAATGGCGCGTGGTGGCCAAGGCCGAACACATCGAGGGCAAAGAGAATCCGCGTTTCGTGGTCACTTCACTGGCTCCTGCCGATTGGCCCGCGCAGAAGTTATACGAAGAACTGTACTGCGCGCGCGGCGACATGGAAAATCGCATCAAGGAACAGTTCATGCTGTTTGCCGATCGCGTCAGCGCCGAGTCCATGCGCGCCAATCAGCTCCGTCTGTATCTGTCCGCCATGGCCTACGTGATGGTGTGCGGCTTGCGCCGTTTGGGCTTGCAAGCTACCGAACTGGCCACCGCTCAAGCCTCCACCATCCGGCTCCGCCTGCCGAAAATCGGAGCTCTGATTCGCGTGACCGTCCGCCGCGTTTGGGTCTCCTTGCCGCGCAGCTATCCCTGGCCGGACCTCTTTCAGCGCGTGCACTTCGCCCTCACCAGTTGAAGCATCACCGCTCTTTGAAGTCCTACCCCGCACGAGGCCGTTGGGGCCCAGTCGCGTCTACACACTACCTGCGGTGTGCCGTCTTTCACGCTTCGCGCTTTCCCGCCTCGGTGCCCACCCGATTACAACGCTCGGGACCTACTGGTGAGAAATGCGGGCTAGTGTACCTTCGCATGCAGCTTCACCACCGATTCGCAGAGTGAACGGACGGGATCGCCGCTCTCGATTACTTCCGCGAGGGTAGACGACTTGAGCGCGTCCTCCACCATGGCCAGAGCGGAATCCAATTTCCGGTGCAGCGGACACAAACGGATGCCATGAGTTCTCAACTTCAAAGGGCATGTATGAATCCGGTGAATCGGATCTACTGCGTTGACCACATCGAAGATGGTCACTTCGCCGGAATTGCGGCCCAACATGAAACCGCCGCGCTTCCCTCTTTGCGCCACCACCAGCCCCGCCTTCACCAGCGGCTGCATGACTTTGAACAAGTAATCCGGGGGGAGCTTGGCAATATCTGAAATGCTCTGCGCCGTCTGTGGGCTATCAGGCGCATTTGCCAGAACCACCATAGCGCGCAACGCATACTCCACCGTCTGAGAAAACATCGCAGTGCCATTATACACGATAACTGGATATTTCTATCCACTTATCGTGACGTGGCCGCTACGGCGATCTGGTTCACCAGCTCATTGCTCAGCCGGAATGGCGTGTTCCGCCCCGGCAGTGCGGACAGAGTGACCGCATTCGGATTTCTAACCTTCACCACGATGGTCACACCGGGAACTAAGTCCAGACGCTGTAGCTCGCGGAGCGCTGCCGGGTCACGATCACCCACGCTGCGAATGACTGCCGGCTCGCCGGCGGGCCAGTCCGCGAGAGGGACTTCATCGGGAAACGCGTGCGTTCCGTGCTTATGAGGTATCACATGCCCGTGGGGATCGATCTTGGGATCGCCCAGCAGGGCCGCCACGCGGTCTTCAAAACGCTCAGAGATAAAGTGCTCCAGCCTTTCGGCTTCTTCATGCACCTCATCCAACGGATACTTGAGGATATTGTGGAGAAACAGCTCTAGGAGACGGTGATGCCGGACGATTTCCCAGGCGCGCTGCTTGCCCGCCGACGACAGGCGGACACCGCGGTGTTTCTGATAGACAACCAGCGGCGGACGCTGCGCGGCCAATTTTTGCAGCATTCCCGTTACAGAAGCCGCGCGGACTCCGAGACGAGCGGCGAGAGCATTGCTGCTCACGAGTTCAGTCGCCGATCCGCTGAGTTCCAGGATCGCCTTAAGGTAATCGTCCACGGCCTGCGAGGTCGCCGCCACTATTTTAGGAACCACTAATTAAAAGTATAAACGTGAGTAGCCAGTAAGGCAATGGCTTGACTAGGGACGCAGGGATGGCGTAGCATCAGATATTTAGGGATGCCTAAATTTCTCTCAGCCGCGCTGCGTCGGGCGTCATCGGTGGCTCTCTCGCCTCGGATTGTGGCGAGGCACTTCGCTCTCGCGGCGTTCCTCCTGGCGGGGCTGGTCCGCGTGGCTCCCTTGCAGGGTCAGGTGACTGGTCTGGTGACGGATTTGGAACGCCGGGTCACTGAGTTGGAAGAAAAGATGCGCCTGATCGACCCGGCCTTCGCGCGCGACAGCCGGACGCAGGACCTCGCGAGCCGTCTCGATGCTCTCGAAAAAAAGATGAATGATCTCGCCGCGACAAGGCAACCCACGGCGGAGTCGCCAACGCCCCCAACGGCACAGGCGTCCGCCCTCCCTTTGCAGCCGACGGTGACGCAGGCCGCGGTGACGCAACCCGCGAAGCCCACGGGCCCGCCATTAGTAGCGGTTTCCGTCACCGGCGACTATCAGGCCTCCCCTGAAAGGGAAACCCGTCTGCCCGTGGCCGGCTACATGGACTTCCACTTCAACAAAGATGTGGGCGAACCGTTTCGGCCGGATTTCCATCGCTTCGTACTCCTGTTCGGCCATAGCTTCTCGGAAAGAATTAAGTTCTGGAGTGAATTCGAACTGGAGCATGCGCTGGTCGAAAGCGGCCAGGAAACCGGCGAAATCGCCCTCGAACAGGCTTATTTGGATTTTCTCGTCAAGCCGTACTTCAATCTGCGGGCAGGCAAGGTGCTGACACCGATCGGCATCATCAACGAGCGGCACGAGCCACCGTCTTTTAACGGCGTGGAGCGGCCGTTCGTGGAAACGCTGATTATCCCCACCACCTGGGGTGAACTGGGGTTCGGGTTCACCGGCGACCTGGGCCGCGGCTTCCGTTACCGCGCGTACCTGATTTCCTCCTTGGATGCCCTCCGTTTCGACGCCGAAACGGGCATCAGTTCCAGCCGGACGGGTGGCTTCGATGCCTCCTTCCGAAACCCCGCGAAGGTAGCGCGCCTGGAGTATACCGCCATCCGCCGCCTGACGCTGGGCGCAAGCCTTTATTCCGGACACACTGGCTTTAATGTCCCGGGTCTCAATCCCCGCGTGACCATCGCCGAATTCGACGGACGTTACAGCTACCGGCGCTTTGATTTCCGGGGGCTGTTCGCGAACACCAGCGTCAGCCGGGCCGGTGAGCTGAACCGCCGCCTGCAACGGCAGTTGGGCGCCAATCCAAACATCGCCGCCGGGATGCGGGGTTACTACTTCGAGCCGGGGATCCACGTGCTTCCCCGCCGCGTGCGGAATGACATCATTTTGTTTGGCCGATACGAGAAATACAACACGCAGCACCGCATGCCGGACGGTTTTGTACCCTTGCCGCAATTCGACCGCTCCTCTTGGATCACGGGGGTGACGTACAAACCCAACGCGGACGTGGCGATCAAGTTCGATTACGTGTTCAACCGTAACGCAAGCGCGGTGGTCCGCCCGGTTAACGGAATTAATCTGGGATTAGGATGGTGGTTCTGATGAAACTGTTTTCTAGTCTGCTTCTGAGGAACTCGCGCACAACGGACTCGCTCCGGCCCGGCAGGGTCGGCGAGTTCCTCGCTGGTTGGAGCCGGGCGAATTCCTCGCCCGTTGGAGCCGTGCCTGCGCGGCCTGTGCGCTTTGGTGCGCCGCGCTGCTCGCGCAAGACCCCCTGACGCGCAAACCGGACCGCGTTGTTACCCTGGTTGCCGAGCGTTTCACTTTCAATCCGTCCAAGGTGACGGTGAGGCAAGGCGATCTCGTCGAATTTGTCGTGACCAGCGACGACACCGATCACGGGTTCCGGATCCTCAGCGCCGGAATCGATGCCGCCATCCCACAACAGGGAAAGGGCGAATTGCGTGTGCGCTTCCTCGCCAATGAAAAGGGGCAGTTCGTATTTGAGTGCTCTCGCCCGTGCGGGGCCGGCCATAATCTGATGCGCGGCACGCTCGTCGTGAGGTAAGGATGGGGAGGTAAGGATGGGAGCGGCCACAATGCGCGGATTTGTCTGGCTTGCGGGCGGTGTTATTCTTACGGCGGTTCTGTGTCTTCGTCTGCCGGGTGGGCAAGCCGTGTTGCCGGGGAGCCCGCTGCCCGGAATCACCGCCTACGAGTTCGAGTTGTTCCGGCTTGGGCTCGACGACTTCACCGAGGTGGAAACTCCCGAAGACGGCCTCGGACCCGCGTTTAACGGCAACAGTTGCGCGCAGTGCCACAGCGTCCCCGCCATCGGAGGGGTGACCTCCATGACCGAGATCCGCGCGGGCCACCGGGACGAGAATGGAGCCTTCAAAGAGTTGAACGGCGGAACGCTCTTTCACTTGTTCTCAGTTCCCAACCATACCTGCCAGGTGCATATCCCGGCGGAGGCAAACGTGATCGCGCGGCGGGCCCCCATCCCGCTCTTCGGTGCGGGGTTAGTGGAGGCGATTCCCGACGACGCGTTGCTGGCGCTCGAAGATCCCGGCGACCGCGACAATGACGGCATCAGCGGACGCGCGGCGCGTATTCTCGATGTCGCCACAAACCTGGAGCGCATCGGCCGCTTCGGATGGAAGGCGCAACAGGCGACGCTTCTCGCGTTTTCCGGGGACGCGTACCGTAACGAGATGGGAATCACCAATGACTTATTCCCGGATGAAGTCGCGCTCGGCGTCGGCCCCGAGCAGTTGACGCTGTGTGGCGCCCGCCGCGGAATCGAGGACGTCAGGGACCGCCGCACTGGGCTGCGCGGCATCGATAATTTCGCAAACTTCATGAAATTGTTGGCTCCCATTGAGCGGGCATCCGCCGGCGTCGATGCCGGCAATGGCGAAGCATTATTCGAGTTTACCGGCTGCGCGGCGTGCCACATCCCCGTTTTGACGACAGGTCCAAACACGAATCCGCTCTTCGACCGCAAACCGGTTCCGCTGTATTCCGATCTCCTCTTGCACGACGTCGGCACCGGCGATGGTATCGAGCAAGGAGCAGCCACCGGCGATGAGATCCGGACACCCGCGCTGTGGGGCCTGCGGCTCCGCCGCCCTCTTCTGCATGACGGAAGCGCGGCCACACCGGAGGAAGCCATCCGCCGTCATCAGCGCGAAGCCGCGGCCACCGTGGAGCGTTTCGCGGCTCTTTCGGAGAGCGAACGCCGGCAACTGCTCGCCTTCCTCAATACGCTCTGACGGCATCCACGGCGGATACCCTCCGCATGGGCCAGTGCCGGTTGGTCCGCGCCTTGTTACTTCTTCCCTGTCGCGGCTTGCTCGGCCGCTTTCTTTTCCATGGCGCGCGCGCCGCTGAGAAGACCCGTCATGCCGTAGTTGCCTTCATGGCAGGCATACTCATAAAGGGGCCCGTCGGTCTTACTCATGGGAAGAGACACGGTCCACTGCCGGGTGAACGTCGTGGGATCGTCCACGGTGTACCGATAGTCGAGCGTGCCGGAATCCAGGCGCCGGAAGCGCTCGATGATATGCAGATTTTCGGCCGCGCCGCCGCAGCAGTTGTAGTTGGTCGCAATAATGCCGGGTTTAAAGTTGGTTGTATCCACAACCAGCGTGTCGCCTTCCCAGTGGCCGCGCGAATCGCCCAGCCAGTTGCGGATTCTCGGGTCCGCGTGTGGACGTCTGTCCAATGGAATGATGCGCGTTTCATGGATCATCTCCTGCACGATCGCCACGTAGCCAGGCCCCTGCACGATCTCCACATTATTGTTGTAGCCGCCGGAGAGCTTGGGCGCCCCGCGCGTCAGGCAGCGCTCACCCAGGTTGCGGTCTTCCCAGGAATCGGCGGGATCGCCGCCGCGCGCTTTCCGGTCCGCAATGCGGGCATCGATACGCTTCTTCCCTTCTGGCGTATACGGTGGAATTCTTCCGTCCGGGGGGTCGATCACCAGTGAGGTGCGGCGGGTCCGCACAATGTGCGACCCGGAGTCATACCAAAGATCGTTATAGGCGCGGGTGACATCGGCGGCCGTGCCACCGTCCCGGCGGTCTTTGTTGTTCCGCTCCCGGAGGCTTTTCTCAAACGCGGCCACGTCCTTTTCATCGATGAATTCTTTCCCGGCGAGGTCGGCGGGCCGTTCGAGCGGAGTCATCGTGGCGTAGGACCAGATGCCTTGTAGATCCGGCTGGCCATCGGCCGTGCGAAAAGGAGCCTTAACCTTGGCGGTTCCCACGGCCTTAGGCTTGGCTGCCGCCGCCGTCTGCGCCGAAGCGGGCACCAAGGCCACGGTAGTCAGAGCCAGAATGAGGGTTGCGGAATATCTGTATCTCACGGCGACCTCCTTTGGTCAATCTATCCGCGAATCCGGCGGATGTCAATTGCAGCCGGGTTTGCCATGTGCCCGTAAGCCATGCTATCAGTAGGACGGAATGAGATTTGCAGTTCTCTTGTTGGCCATGCCACTCCTTGCGTCACCGGTCCTCGCCTCCCCGGCTGACAACAAGAAGGCCGAATACCCATGGGTCGTCAACCTCAGAACCGTGAACGACTTCGGCCATCAAGAGGTCTACTACACCTACTATCCCAAAGACGACCAGGAAAAAAAGGCCAGGCTGAAGGAGTGCGAAGAATTCGCCCGCAAGGTCATCGGCGGCGTGGATTCCCACTACCGGGCCATCATTGGAAGTAATTGCACCGTCGACCGCTAGGATGCGGACCGATGGCCTCCGCACAAATCCGCAGGATCTATGGCTTCGCTGAAATAAGATGAGCTTTCTCGACAATCTAGAGAACAACCTGAAGGCGCTTGAGAACCGGGAGGAGAAGGATCCGGAAAAGGTAAGGCGCGAGCAGGAGCGCCGTGAAGCAGACAGGACGGCGGCATTGCTGCGGGCACCGCATGCGGAGGCGTTGAGAACTTCGCCGTTCACCACGGAATTGCTGACGCAGTGCCGGACCATTGGGCACGGGCAGCGCGTGTTGGTGCAGTTCACTTGGCTCGGAGAGACACTCCGGTTGGACGCTAAGGCGAAACGTATGGAACTCGTCCCGACGGCGGAAGGAATCACCGCGGTGCTTTCCGTTGGCGGCGAGGAGGCGGCGCGAATAAAGGTCAACCCGCAGACGGATGACGCGGCCATGTTGGCGAAACGTTGGTTGACGGAGCCGTGATGCCAGAACTTCCCGTTGTGAACCCGGATGCGTGAGTGCTGGCGACCATGTGCGGGCACGGCATGGTGAGCCAGTCGCTCGCGAAGAAGATGATCGACTGGGTGAAGGAAGGCCGCCGGACTCCGGAACAGGCCGCCAGCTACATGACTCGCTTCTGTTCCTGCGGCGTGTTCAACCCGGCGCGCGCGGCGCGGGTGCTGCGGCAGGCGGGACAAGGCAAGCCCCAGTACGCCAGCAGCCCGAACGGCGCGGCCAAGAGCGCTTAAATTCGTTTAAACAGGGATCGGGTTTGCTGCGCCTGCGCCGCGGCACCACAACCGGTGATAGCGAGCGTGCTGACTACCAGCACCCATCCCGGTTGACCTGCACGGACATCGTGACCTCCCGAGGAAAAACCCCGCTTGCGGCGCGCCACATCCGCGGCTCATCTTGCCGCGGCGATCGAGTCCACGCGGATCGTCTTGGTTGTCGCGTCCAGTGTACCCACGACTGTTACCCTTTGTCCCGCAAACTTTTCCGGCGCCTGCTGGTCGCTCAACGTGTAGATGTCTTTGCCGTCATAGAGCACGTACGAGGCGCCGTGGGCGCTGATGCAGGCCCGGACGCACGCGGCGTCCGTCGGCCCCATTCGCATCCGTGGATGATCGGCTCTGCTGCACTCGTCGTCCGTAATGGTGCCGGTGAAGGTCTGCTTGCCCTGCTGCGCGGACAACGCGGCAACCGCTAGAAGACACACGATCAGACGCTTCATAACGATTCTCGAGACGCGGCCCGAGCTACGAGCGTGCGGACACAAAGGCGGCTTGTGCCGCCGCCCTCCTGTCTTTTGAGCGGACGCCGGGATCGCAGGATCATCGAAGGATCACCGAACAAACTGGGGCCTGTTATAGTCCCGGCAACATGATGTGGGCCTCTGACGTGCCCGCAAACATCACCCAGGAGCCGCCTGCGTCACGGACCCGCAGTCTTTTCTGTTCGCCATCGCAGCAAAACACGGTCGTACCGTTCAAGGTCGATCCAAACACCGGGAAGCTAACGTCAACCGGCCAACCGATCCAGGTCCCCAAGCCCGTCTGCGTATTGTTTGTGAAAGTATAGCGGCCGCTCAATCGCAGTATCTTAGTAGTACCCTATAAAATATATGCGATCCCTGTCCGCATCTCTGTTGGGGCTTTTATGCACCTTCTCCGCGATCGCGGCGGACTTCCCCGAAGGCGCCGGTAAAGACGTTGTCGTCAGAGCCTGTACCACCTGCCATACCGCTGATCGCATTGTCGCGATTAAGCAGACCGAGGCAGGCTGGCGTATCACGATTCGCCAGATGGAGGAGGAGGGTGCGTCGTTCACCCCAGGTGACATCGAAACGATCATTGCCTACCTGGTAAAGAATTTAGGCGCGCAGCCAACCCGTTAGCCGTGTTTCCACCGCGGCATCGAGTGCAGCGCCGCTATCGGGTCCCGTGAGCTTCGACCGCGACATCCGTCCCATCATGTCGCGCACCTGCTTTAGCTGCCATGGACCCGACGTCAGTTCCCGCATGGCCGATATGCGGCTCGATCTTCGCGACGAAGCGCTGAAACCGAAAGCTCGCGGCACTCCAATTGTTCCCGGCGATCCGGATCAGAGCGAAATCATCCAGCGCATATTTGCGACCGACGCGCGGGTGATGCCGCCTGCATCCGCCAACCGCACGCTGACGCCCACGGAAAAGGAAACCCTCCGCCGCTGGATCGCCGAGGGAGCACGCTACTAAGGGCACTGGTCGTATCAGCCGGTCGCGCGGCCGACGGTGCCTGCCCTTGCTTCGGCACGGAATCCTATCGACGCGTTCATCCGGGCGCGGCTCGCCAAGGAAGGCTTGCAGCCCTCGCCCGCAGCCGATCGCCGCACGCTGCTCCGGCGAGTGACACTCGATCTCACCGGTCTCGCTCCGGAGCCCGCGCAGATCGAAGCTTTCGTTAAAGACAAGTCAGCGGACGCGTCTGAGAAAGTCGTCGACCGCCTCCTGGCCTCGCAGGCATACGCCGAGCACCAGGCCGTACCCTGGCTCGATGCCGTGCGCTATGCGGATTCCGCCGGATACCACAGCGACGGCGAGCGCCCCGCGTGGCCTTATCGCGATTACGTCCTGCGCGCGCTGCTGAACAATAAGCCGTTCGACGAATTCACGCGCGAGCAGCTTGCCGGCGACCTGATGCCCAACGCGACACCCGAACAAACCAGCGAACAGAAGATCGCCTCGGCCTACAACCGCAGGGGCCGCACATCTGCGGAAGGCGGATTGCAGCCCAAAGAATATTGGGCCAAATACGGAGCCGACCGCGTGCGCGCCATCGGCGCCAACTGGCTGGGCAGCACCTTCGGCTGCGCCGAGTGTCACGACCACAAGTTCGATCCGATCCTTACCAAAGATTTCTATTCCATGAAGGCCTTCTTCGCCGACATCAAGGAAGAAGGCCTAGTTGCCGACACCGGCCCGAATGCCTTTGAGCCCAAGATGACGGTCTACCGGTCGGGCCAAAAGGAGAAGATCGACGAACTCATTCGCAGGATCGCCGCTGAACAAGCCGCGCTGGACGCAGGCGCGAACATGATGACGGACCAACGCCGCCAGTGGGAGCAGCGTAGTGCCAGCGAGTCCTCCTGGAAGTTTCAGATCCCTCAAGAATAACTTCCGGATTGCCTGTACGGGAGTTGAAGCGCCAGCGGTTAAGCATCGCTCGTGCTCATCATACACGAGGGAGAGGAACTGGCGAGGGAAAGGTCCACACCCCGTTGCCCTAATCCGTCGGTAAGGATTGGCTGAGGCGCGGCGCGAATAGAGCAAGGTTGGAAAGCGGCAAAGGATAGGGGCGTTTGAGTTTGAGTTGGGGCTGCTGGATTAAGCGAGGGGCAACAAAAAAACACCGATTGGTGCGAGGGAAAGCGGATACTGGGAATACCTTGAGAAAAACGCCGAAGGCCTCTCCCGCTGCAGCAGATTTTCTTTTTGAGATCGATCCGGAGCCG
>CAMAVI010000110.1 GCA_945861625.1 Candidatus Sulfopaludibacter sp. SbA3 | reverse complement strand
AAAACTTTTTATCCGACGCCGCGACCAATCAAAACTTCTTTAAAGCTGGTCGCAAACTCATCCCTCTTACTTGGTGAACTTCGCTTGAAATGGCTATCGTGCGCCAAGAGGCGTGAAGGGAGCTTGTGATATGCAAAGATCACCGCCTTAGAGTCACATCACCTTGGTGACACACCGCGCCGCTTATCACCAACGAACGCACCTTCACCCTGAGCGACGAGGGTGCGGGATAATTATCTTGCAAACTACGCCATTTTCACGCCATGATTTTGGCGTGAAAGCCACGGTTCAACTCGATCCTTCGAATCGCATCATCCTCTCGAAGGATTTGCGCCGTGCTGCGGGGTTTGGACGGAGGCAGAAACTCAAGGCGTCTGCCGGACCGGGACGCATCGTCCTGGAATTGGAACCCACTACGAGCGGGAAAATTGTTAAGCGAGGAAAACTCAAGGTGTGGACTGGAGCTGTGCCGACGCTGCCCATAAGCGAGGCCGTGGAACAATCGCGCCGGTATGAACGATGACCTTTGTAGACACAGGCATTCTGGTCGGCGCCCTCCTCGAAAAGCACCCGGAACATCCGCAGTGTCGAGCGGCCCTTGAACAATTCACGGACTGTTTCACCGACGCTCACGCACTCGCTGAAACATTCGCCACCCTCACAGGATTTTATAAGGTGCCGACGACTGAGGCGGCCGAACTCACTCTTAGCCTCACCGTCAGTCTCAAAGTGCAACCCCTCCCGCTAACCGATTATGAAACTGCTATTCGAGAAGCTCGGCAGCGCGGAGTGATGGGCGGGGGCATATACGACTCCCTTCATGCCACCTTCGCTCGCCGCAAACGCGCAACGCGAATCATCACCCGCAACCCTTCTCACTTCGCCCACACGGCGCCGGACCTGGAAATTCTAACGCCGTAACCGCATCCCGCTCACTACCTGTCGGTGGCTCCGATCTGTTGACGTCACGCGCAGGTTTCAGCGGAGTTGGGAAAACTTCCGAGGATAGGAGAAACATCGCGCCAAGCAAAGCTTGGGAGAGGGGAATTCCAAATGAGCGGATGAAACGTTTCGAAAGAATCCAACGGGTGAAAGTCCAGTCCGGCCAAAGCCGTAGCGGGCAGGCCGGTAGCGAGTCTTGCCTGTCGCCGGGTGACCGGCGGGAGTGAAGCGTAGACAGCGAGAAAGTGGGCCGCGAGGATTCAGCTCCGAAATCTATGCCATTGCGGATGCCGAGGTTCTTGTTTTGACCGAAGGCAACATTCTGGTAGCCGCTATTGCGAGGAGGCCAGAAGCCGCCGGAGTCTCTAGCCCAAGGCACGCTTTCATAAGGATTCTCCAGGAACTTGGGAAAACCTCGCAATCTCCTCTGGCCATGAATGTGGGAGAGGTAGTCGGTGGTCGAGGGCAACCAGAGACCGCGGACGAAGGATTGGGAGGGATCTTATGAGCCCATATTACCGGTGAAGGTGGGGAACCGCAGGGCCACGGAAGTTGTGGCGGCCACGGGACCCACTGGAGGGAAGGGGCGAACAAACAAACGAATCGAATGGAGGAAACATGGCGATCCTCAGAGATCGAGTAAACATGTCAACGGAACGCATTCGAATAGCTGAGCTGGCCAAGGAAGACAAGGAGCGAAAATTCTTCTCGATCGCTCACCTTCTGACGGTGGAAGCGTTGCAAGAGGGATTCGAGAGTCTGCGGAAAGACGCCAGTGCAGGGGTGGATCGAGTCACCTGGGCGGGATACGTGGCGGACGCTTCGGAGAATATCCGGAAGCTCCATGGCCGTATGAAAGAGGGGCAGTACCGGGCGCAGCCGTTGCGCAGGATCTACATCCCGAAGGAGGACGGGCGGCAAAGGCCGATCTCGATACCTTCTCTGGAAGACAAGATCGTGCAAAGGGCGGCGACCGACTTGCTCAATGCGATCTACGAGCAGGATTTCCTGGAGTGTTCCTACGGGTTCAGGCCGGGGCGAGGTCCACAGGACGCGCTGGACGAGGTTGGAAACGTCATTTGTCGACGGCCAATCTCGGCAATTCTGGAAGCGGATATCACCGGATACTTCGACGCAATCGTCAGGAGTTTGCTCACGGAGATGATTGAGAAAAGGGTCAGTGACGGAAGAATCCTGGGGCTGATCGGGAAATGGATCAACGTTGGCGCGATCGAGGACGGCAGGCTGCTTGTTACGGAAACGGGGACTGGACAGGGGCAGGTGATCTCACCGCTGCTGGCCAACATCTATCTTCACTATGTGCTCGACGAGTGGTTCGAGACGGTGGTGAAGCCCCGGCTGAAGGGCGAGGCCTACGAGATTCGTTTCGCCGATGACTTCATTCTCTGCTTTCAGTATCGGGAGGACGCGGAAAGAGTGTGGGATGCGCTGAAGAAGAGATTTGCGACATACGGGTTGACGCTACATCCGGACAAGACTCGGCTGATGGAGTTTGGGCGGAAAGCTCTGGCAAAGTCAGAAGAGGCGGGTGGGCCGAAGCCTGCGACCTTCGATTTTCTTGGATTCACGCATATCTGCGAACGAACCCGGCGGGGAAAATTCACGATTCATGTTTGCACGATGCGGAAGCGGCTCCGGCGCAGCCTGAAGGCTGTGACGGCGTGGTGCCGGGAGCATCGGCATGATCCTGTTGAGGAGCAGCAAGAAGCTCTCAACCGGAAGCTCCGGGGCCACTATCAGTACTACGGACGCTCGACAAATTCCCGCAGTATCGGGGAATTCTATGAACGGGTCTGTCGGATCTGGCAGAAATGGCTTAACCGGAGAAGCCGTGGCAATCCCCTGAACTGGGTTGCGTACACGCAACTTTTGAAGCGGCATCCGTTATTGCCCCCTCGTCTGTCGCGTCCTTGGAAACCTGCGTCGGCATTGGTGAGTTTGATTTGAGGAACCGAGTGCATCAACGTGCACGCTCGGGTCTGGTGCAGCGAAGCTAGCTGCTGTTCTTGTGGGTGAGAGTCCCACCGGCAGGAATTGTCCAGTTGCTGCCGTAGTCATATCCAGCGATGAGAGGGGAGACCCAATCATCGGAAGCCTGGAAGTAAAAGTCTCGGATGGCTGGGGCAAACCCGGTCAGATCCGCCGAGGGAGGCGAACAAACGGACAGGTCGTAGCAAAAGCGAACCAGTGAAGCCCCGAAATGCGTGCCCCACGGGAAGCGGATTGTGGGACTGTCGAGGATGCCGAGCGTTATCAGATCCACGCGAAGGCCAGCGCTAATGGTGAAGGAACTGGATGGATGCAGCCATTAGACCTCCGGGGTCATAGAGGACGACATGTTCGGAAAGAGCAGTCAGTGAAAGCTCGGAACCACTTGTGGGTCGCCTAGGCGTTCCCGCACAGCGAAGGCGTTCTGTATAAGTCGCATAGCGGCGAAGTCAGAACGTGCCCGCAAGTGGGGCGGATGGGGTCGATTAAGTGAGGATGGACTGGGACAGAATAACCCAGACCGGAGCGAGGACCCCTGGGGTGCGGGCTGCCCCCAGCCCGACTATGCGGTGTCAGTGTTGGACGACTTTCCCAGACTCAGAACTGGAAAGAAAAGTCGGTCCCGCCGACACGAAGGATGGTGACAAACTGGCAGGTCACGCGCGTACGCTGGGAGCAAGCTTAAGCGCGGGGGCGGTCAGGCAGGTCCCATCTGATATGCACATCTTCCAGCCGTACTGGGGAAAACCCGCCGTACGGAATGATAGAGGGGATGGTGGAGACGTCGGCATCATTCGAAGCCCGGTCCGCGCCACTATCCTACGCGACTGCGGGGGGGGGTCATTACTTGGTTACGGAGAACCTAAACGGGCACGACGCCGGAAACGGCGGATACAGCCAAGGCGATACCTACGGACCCAATAATGGCTTCCCCTACTCGGAAGCGGGTGGGCCGGAGTATCATGCAGCCGGCGGCCGGGATTTCCATGTCGCATATCGGCTGTTATGTTTGAAAACTCGGGGATTTCGTCAGTGGGCTGCTATTTTTTCGTTAGTTGTCGTTTTGCCCGCGAATGACTGGCGCGGTGAAACGATGAAGAATTGGTAATTGAAGAAAATTGAATCGACGTCGGCGACGCCTACTGGGGAATGCCGATCATCCAGATATTGGAACGCCCACGTCAAACACGCGGGCCATTTTCCCGGTTCCTACGCGTTGGCGGCGAAGTTCTCTTCGACGATGCGGCCGTCGAACAGGTGCACGGTGCGGTCGGCATATTTGGCGTAGCGTGGATCGTGTGTGACCATGCAAATCGTCGCGCCTTCCTGGTGGAGATCCTTGAGCAGGTTTATCACGGCTTCGCCGTTACGGGAGTCCAGGTTACCCGTCGGCTCGTCGGCCAGAAGGATTGACGGCTGACCGGCCAGGGCGCGGGCGACGGCGACCCGCTGCTGCTGGCCTCCCGAGAGTTGCGAGGGGTAGTGCTTCATGCGGTGGTCCATCTTGACTTTCTCGAGGGACTCCTGCACGCGCTTCTTCCGTTCCGATCCTGGCATGCCGCGATAAGTCAGCGGGAGCTCAACGTTTTCATACACGGTCAGGTCGCCGATCAGATTGAACGCCTGGAAGATGAACCCGATCTCGCGATTGCGGACGCGCGCCCGCTCGCTGTGGGTGAGTTCCTGAACCGGACGACCATTCAGCGTGTACATCCCGTCGCTCGGCGAATCGAGGAGCCCGAGGATCGAGAGCAGCGTCGACTTGCCGCAACCGGACGGTCCGGCGATCGAGATGTAGTCTCCGCGGTTGATTTCGAGGTGGATGCCGGAGAGGGCGCAGGTTTCCACCTCATCGGTCATGAAGACCTTGGTCAGGCTTTCCAGCCGGATTACCGTGCTGTCCATTCGTTCTGCTCCTGTTCAGCGCAGCCGGATGCGATCGTACGCATCGTAGACTGACATGTCGGAAAGGATCACCTCGTCATCCTCTTCGAGGCCTTCCAGTATTTGAATCGAGTTCACAGAAACTTTTCCCACTCGCACGATGACCCGCTCGGCGTCCCCGTCGGACAGCACTTTGAACAGCTGGATCGTGCTGTTCGGTTGGCCGTTCGGAGGCCGTCCGACGTATAACCCATCGCTCAAGCGTTCGATCTCGACGGTGCCGTCCACACTCAGGTCCGGCCGCGCGCCCCGGGGAAGTTCGCCTTTTAGTTGCACGTCCACGGTGACCGTTCCCTGAATGGCCACGGGATCGATATGGGTCACTCGGCCCGGAACGATCCCGTTGCGCGTGTCGATGGAAGCCACCTGCCCGACCAGGAGGTCTTTTGCCTGAGTTTCCGCGATCCGGAGCTGCGCCTTCAATCGGCCCGGATCCGCGATTTTGGCGACGGCCGTGCCGGCGCTGACGCGCTGGCCGACCTCGATGGAAACCTGCTGAAGGACTCCGGAGACGCCGGCGCGGATGTTAAGCTCCCAGACTTGGCGTTTTTTCAGGTCGTAGGCTGCGCGAAGCTGATCGAGCCGGGCCTCCCTGGCGGCGATCGCCGCCGCATTCGCGCGCGCCGTGACGCCAAGCCGCTGCTTCTCCTGTTGCACCTGCTCGGCCGCATTTTTCGCGGCAAGATGGGCGCGCCGGACCGTGAGCTGGCTGGTCAGGCCGTTCTCTGCGAGTTCGTCTTCCGTATCCGCATCGAGCTGGAGGCGTTCCGCAGTGTGTTCGAGGTTCGCGAGCTGGATCTGCTGACTGATCGCCGCGTTCTGGTGTTCGGCCCGCGTGCTGAGCAACTCGGCTTCCGCCACTTTGATCTGAAGCTCTGCCTCTGTGAGGCTCTGGACCAGGTCGGGATTGCTCAGTTCGGCGACGATCGTGTTGGGGCCGATGGTATCGCCGATTCGGACGTTCACCTTTTCGATCAGACCGTCGCGCGTCGCCGGAATCCAGCGGAATTCTTGCGCCACCAGCGAACCCGTGCCGTGAATGTCGAAGAGGAGCGGTCCGCGCTTCACCTTGTCGAGCCAGAGGACCGCCCGCTCTACCGACGGCCGGGCAGGCTTCAGCTTGGAAAGTCCGTAAGTGCCCGCCGAAGCGACCATCACGAAGATCACGAGCAGGAGTATCCGCCGGATTTTCTTGGCGCGGGCGACCCCAAACCGGGGTTTATCCATGGTTCCTCCTCCTGAGTGGCGGTCCGTCATACTTCCTACTCTTCTCGTAGCACCGCATAGGGGTCTAGCCGGGCGGCCCGCCGGGCCGGCAGGATGCTGGCCAGGAGCATGGCCACTGCAAGCAATGCCGCCGATCCGCTGAGCGTCGCGACATCGATTCCGGCGACACCGAACACCTCCGCTTGAATGAGGAGTCCGGCCACGATCGCCGCAAGGCCTCCGAGAACGGAACCGATCATCACGACGGCCAGGGCCTGACGCAAGACCATTGCGACGACTTGGTCGGTCCGCGCACCCAGTGCCATGCGAACCGCGATCTCCCGCGCTCGCGTCGCGACGTTATAGGAGGTCACTCCGTAAAGGCCGATGCTGGCGAGCAATAGCGCCACGATACCCAGAAGGGCCGCCGCCCCCGCCAGCATGCGTTGGAGCAGGATGTCTTCGCGAATTGTCTGGTCCAGAGTGGCTAATTCCAGGATCGGCACCTGAGGGTCGAGCCGGGCCACGAGTTCACGTATCGCCGGCGCCAGAGCGCCCGCCGGACCTTCCGAACGTATGTGGAGCGTGCGCGCAGTGCCGTGCTGGACCGGCGAGGGGAAGGGCGAGGGAAAGAAAATAGCGGGGACTTCCTTGCCGGAAAGTCCCACGGGGGACTTCACGATACCCACAATCCGGAGGTCGGCCTCCACTGCGCCACGGAAGGGCGTTTTGACGTGCAGGCTCCGGCCGAGTGCAGCATCGTGGAAGAGCTGAGACGCCAGGCGTTCGGTGACGATCGCGACCTCGGGGATGTCGCGCCGATCAGCCGCGACAAACTCTCGTCCTTGAACGAGGTCGAGCCCCACGACCTTGAAATATGCACCAACGGCAGAGCCACTCACAATGCCTCCAACCGGCCCAGTGCCGGGATCCACGACAACGGCGTTGGCGGTGTCGAAGCCCCAACTCCGCGCCAGATTGCGGCTCGACAGCCCTGCGGCCTGCACACCGGGAAGCCGTGAAGCACCATCAAGAAGCGCGGCATAGAAAGCGTCGCTCTCAACGGATGAAAACCGGAGCTGCGCCAGGTCAAATGACGCCAGCAGCAGACGATCCGGATCCGTGCCGGGTGGCTCCGCCAGGGATTCGAGCGCCGACGTCAACTGAAACCCGGTGGCCAGCAGACCCAGCGAGAGCGCCACCTGACCGGCGACAAGGGCTCGGCGGCCGCGGGACTGGGAACGCGTTCCCCCGCTTCCCGCAGGCGAGGTACCGAGCGCAGCGGACGGGTGTTGACGGGTCGCTTGAAACGCCGGCACAAGCCCAAATCCCAAAGCCGTCAGGACCGCGGTGACGAGTGCGCCCGCCACGACTGTCCCGTCCAGCGGCAGGGGAATCATGAACGACGTGAGCAGCTGCAGACCCGACAACGCCAGCGGCAGCGCGAGAAGCGCAGCACTAAGCGCCAAGATCAGGCTCTCGATGACCAGCTGCCGCACGAGCCGGGACCGGGATGCGCCGAGCGCCAGACGGAGCGCCATCTCACGGCCACGCCGTGAGGCACGCACCAGGAGAAGGTTCGCGGCATTCACACAGCTGATAACGAGAACGAGAAAAGGAACAGACAGGATGATACCGGCGATCCCTACGGCATCGGTGTTGTCGAGTCTCGACAGGCCGGATACCTCGACCGTGACGCGTTCCACCGGGAGGTCCCCGAACACGACGGGTCGCCTGGCAACGACGCCGAGCTCGGTCTCGACGCGGTCGACGCGGACACCGTCCCGCATTCGGCCCACGTATCGAATCGCGCGCTCGCCTGGCCGCTGGTCGAGGAAGACCATGCCGTCCCCAGACGAAAACGGATCGCCAACAACATCCGCGAGAGCGATTGGCAGCCAAAGCTCGACGCCCTCGTCGCCAGGACTCTGACTCGTGCCTGCGAATCCCCGCGCCGCGACGCCGATGATCTGGAAAGTCTGCCGTCCCACCTGGATAGGCCGACCGACAAATGACGGATCGCGTCCGAACTCTCGCGTCCATAGGGCGTGGCCGATGATTGCCACCGCAGAATCAGCGCGTCCTTCATCAGGCGCAAAGGTGCGTCCGGCCTCTGGCTGGATTCCGAGCACGTCGAAGTAGTTCGGCGACACGAAGGCGGCATGGAGGGAGCGCGCTTGAGGCCGCGCCAACGCCACGTCGGATTCGGTCAAGCTGGCCAGATCTTCAAGACTCGTCATCCCCTCAACGAGAGTCCGAAAAATGTCCGGATAGTCCGCGAATGCAGTTCGGAGAGTTATCGGCCCGAGGGGGGTCTTTTCCAGAATCCCGAGCGTCACGAGGCGATCCTGATCCCGTACACCTGGAAACGGCCGGAGCAGCGCGCCGTTGATAAACGCGAAGGCCACGATCGTCGCAGCCAAGCCCAGGCTGAGACTCCCAATCACCGAGAATGAAAACCCCGGTGCCTGACCCAGACTTCGCATGGCGTAACGGATGTCCCGGAAGATACTCTCCCAGCGGGCTCCAGCCCGGTCCTCGCGAACGCGCTCTTTCACTTGTTCGGCGCCCCCCAACTCGATGAGGGCCGCGCGGCGTGCATCCTCTGGGGTCATGCCCGACCGCATCTTGGATTCGGTGTCGTGCTCGACGAACGTGCCGATTTCCTCACCGAGCTCTTCGTCTCTAGCGCCACCGTCCAATAGACGGCGCAGCATGGCCCGCAGGCGAAACCACGAGCGTCTCATGCTCCCTCCAGGACCTTCTCGACGGCCGTGATGATGGACTGCCAGTTCTGCTTCTCGCGGGCGAGTTGCTTCTGTCCCGCCTTCGTGATGGTGTAATAGCGCACCTTCCGGTTGTTCTCGGAGAGACCCCACTCACCGGTAGCCCATCCGTTTTCCTCGAGCCGGCGGAGCGCTGGAAAGAGCGATCCCGGTGTTACTTGGAAAACGTCGTCGGTCAAGTGCCGGAGACGCTGCATAGCGCCCCAACCGTGCATGGGCTGGACAGCAATGATTCTCAGCACCAGGAGATCGAGGGTTCCTTGGACCACATCCTTGCGACGGTCGGCCATACGCCACCTCCTATCGGATGACGGCAGGAGAACACGTCGACCTATCGGATGTCAATAGGAACGTCTAGAGTGGCAGCCAGTGTCGCGCAGACGATAGTTCCGGATACAATCTGTTGCCCCCGAACGCGGGCTTGGGGTCTCCAGTCATGCAGCCATCACTTCCCGATGAGATCGAAGAGTACCGTGACTTGCGCTGGCAACGCGAAGGCGCCGGGCGTCTGGAAACGGCGGAGCATGCCGAACGTTTCATCGAACGGGTCGGGTTTACGGCCTGCCTGACCGACTCGCGTAAGCCCGGGCCTTCGCTATATGTCGCTGTGTGCGGCCGGCGCGACGCCATTATGCCGCGCAACGTTCAGAAAGACCCGGAGAGCTCCCACGCGTGGAGGCTGAAGGATGATGTCGTGCGGCGAGGCCGTTGCTACTATGGCAAGTTGCCTCGCGGCAAGACGATGTTCCTGGCGCCGCGCATGATCTCCTATTTCAATGCGCTTTGGGGTATGCCTCGCAAGCCCAGAAGCGAAGAGAAGAAGCGGCTGAGCGCGGATGCGCAGGCTGTGCTGCGAGTGTTGCGTCGGGAATGGGAAATGGCGACGGGGGAGCTGCGCGCCGAGGCCGGGATTGAAGATCGAAAGAAATTTACGCAGGCGATCGACGAACTGCAGGCGGCGTTGATCGTGATCCCGAGCGAGGTCGTCTATCAACCGAAGTTCACCTACCTCTGGTGCCTGTCCGAAGAACGCTTCCCTGAACAACTCGCGCGGAAAGTCGATCGCCCCACGGCGCTGCGCGAAGTGGCCCGGTGTTTCCTGGACGGCGCCGGACTGACAGCGCCGGGCGAGCTGGCGCGGGTCACGGGGCTCTCGCGCGCGGACGCCGGACTGGGAAACCATGCGCTGGTCCACGAAGGCTACGCCGTGAGAATCGCGCCGGGAACTTATCGGCTGAAGCGTCTCCATTCCTGGACAGGGGCGGCCGAAGGCCGGGGTGGTTGATCGAAGGAGTTCCGTTATCCACCACCCGGCCGCTTCGCTGTCACGGTCATCAGTGTCCAGTGGTTCTATGGCGGGGCGATTCTCCTGCAATTGCCCGGTCGTCTATTCCGCCGCAATTAGAACACCGCCCGGAAGAGTGATCACCGCTGGACACGTCCCGTAAGTCCGCTTTTGCACCATGAAAATTCAGCTTCACAAACCGGACTTTCAGGGTCCGATGCATGCGCGCTCCGAAAGCCCGTAGTTTTGAAGTCTTTGGTGACGGCGCGTATGTTCAGTGGCCCGACCTTGACGAAGACTTAACAGTTGCCG
>CAMAVI010000109.1 GCA_945861625.1 Candidatus Sulfopaludibacter sp. SbA3 | reverse complement strand
CCTTTTTGCTTGTACGGATCGCCTGGACGGCATGCTGGGCGGTGTGGACTGAATTCACCGCGTCCCGTAAACTCCGTTTTGAATTTCCGGACTCTCCCGGTGCATTTCAGGCAGGCTCAAGTTTTTGGACTTCTGCCACAGACTGTTAGAGCAGCTCCGCGCGCGAGCCGGTTTTGCCGGGGTGGAGATCGACGTTACGGCGGGTTTGACCAGGCTGTGTGAGGGGAAACTGAGCTTCGCGGAGTTGTCGCCAGCGAATCTGCTAGGAGTGCTGCGTCCGCCTGGCTTGGAAAAGCGGGCGCCTGAGCGATTGCGTTTACCAGGGGGCCGCGAAGTGAAAGTGCACTACGCGCCCGGCAAACCGCCGTGGATCGAATCACGGCTCCAAGACTTCTTCGGAGTGAAGGAGACGCCGCGCATTGGCGAGACGCCCGTAGTCGTTCATCTGCTCGCGCCGAATCATCGGCCCGTGCAGGTCACCACGGATCTGGCCGGATTCTGGGAGCGCCTCTACCCGCAAGTGCGGCGTGAGCTATCGCGGCGCTATCCCAAACACAAATGGCCTGAGAAGCCGGTCTAATTCTCTTCCGCGCTTTCTTCAACAAGACAAGCCCACTGGCCCATCTTGTTCTGGAATCCCGAAAGAATGCGCCGTGGAGCCACGCGTTCGAATTCCGGCTTAAGCTCGCCAATGACAATATCGCTGATGTTGGCGATTACCACGTCGAACGCGCCATTTCGCACGGCATCCACGCTGCCGATGTAAAAGGGAACACCACGCTCCGCTTCCGGTCTGGCGTCGGGATCGATATCGCAGGCGGTCACCTGAGCCGCGCCGAGCATCTTCGCCGCGAGCGATAGGATGCCGGAACCAGTGCCTACGTCCAGCACGCGGTCGCCCGGACGGATCAACCGTTCCATGGCTTCCAGGCACAGCTGGGTGCAGGGATGCTGTCCGGTGCCGCACTGAATGCCGGGATTGATTTCCAGACGAAAGCGTCCCGGCGGCGTGGTCTCCTTGCGCCAGGGGGCGACGACGAAGAATTTTTCTCCCACCAGCAAAGGAGGCCAGGCATCTTCCGTGGTCTTTACCCAATCTGTCTCCGGGGCTTCCACGGGTTCGCCGAACCAGACTGCGGTTGCGAAATCTTCAAAGAATGCTTCCAGGTAACCGTCACCCTCCACAATCCCTAACGTGCCGGCTTCCCACAGCTCCGCCACCAGAAGGTCGTAACGGCCGGGCTCGGCGTCGACGCGGACCGAGTACATTCCTATTTCTGTTTTCTTTCGATGCGATCCGCCTCGGCCTCGTCCGCCGCCGCGCCCTCGCGATCACCCGTGTTACGTCTGGCCGCGGCTCGCGCGCGGTACACGTAGGGCGCGTCCGGAGCTTCGGATATGCCGGCGGTGAAATCGGCGATCGCATTCGCGTGCTGGCTTAGCTTTTCGTAAACTTGGCCGCGCTGATAATAGCCCTCCAGAGTCGGTTTCAAGCGCAGAGACTCCGTGAAGTCCACGAGCGCTTTCTGGGGAGCGCCGTTTTCCAGATAGATTTGCCCCCTTTCGTTGTGGGCGCGAGTCAGGTTGGCGTCAAGGTCCAATGCCTTCTCAAGATCCGCCAGCGCTTCGGCGCGCCGGTTGCTCTGATGTTCGGCGACTCCCCGGTTCAGATAGGCTTCCGCAAGATCTGGGGAGATTCCAATGGCCCGGTCAAAATGAGCGATGGCCTCGGCGTAACTGCCCGGCGCCATTTTCTTCACCCCCAGTACGACCTCGGCGCGCGCCCGTTTGGGAGCATCGGTGAAGTAGGTGTAGGCATAGCCACCGGCGGCGAACGCAAGAACGACCACTCCGGTGCGCTGAAGCAAGCGCCGCTGCTTGGATTTCTGGGCAAGAACCGCCGGATCCACCCGACCGGGGTTCGGGACAGGGCGCGTTGCCTTGTACCAGAGCGTGAAGAAAGATTTCACTCGTTTCGAATTATATCCTCTATTCCAACGTTTCTTTGAGGATCTTCTCGGTCTGCTCGGCCCGGAAGGCTTCCAGCTTCTTGGTCAATTCCGGACTGTTGAGCGCCAGGATGGCAATGGCAAGCAAGGCGGCATTGGTCGCTCCCGCTTTGCCGATCGCCAAAGTTCCCACGGGAATCCCGGCGGGCATTTGAACCGTCGATAACAGCGAATCCATTCCCTTGAGCGCCTGGCTCTCCATGGGCACGCCCAGCACGGGAATCACGGTGTGCGCGGCCATGACGCCCGCCAGATGGGCCGCGCCGCCCGCCGCGGCAATCATCACCTGCATGCCGCGCGCGCTCGCGCCGGATGCCCATTCCATAGCCGCCTGCGGCGTGCGGTGTGCGGACAGAACTCTACTTTCATGAGATACGCCGAATTTCTTGAGCGTTTCGCTGGCATGCCGCATGGTATCCCAATCGGACTTGCTGCCCATCACGATGCCGACCAATAGTGGAGAAGCCTGAGTGTTCATAAGTAATGCCTATTGTGGGGCCTCAGGAGCTCCTTTTTCAACAAGCGCTACTTCACGGCCTTGCTGTAATCGGCGGCGGCGCGCGCGGAACCGGATAACTCCAGAATGTGCATGCCGGTATCGGCGCGGTCCACGATGTAGATGTAGCCGCGATCATCCACGTCCAGGTTGTTCGTCTGAATGGCCACCTTGCAGTGCTCGTCCGCGCCCTGGCCCACGCAGCGCTTGTCGGTCTTGCCGGTGACGGCCGGAATGTAATAGCCGATCTCCCGTGGCCGGTACGGGTCGCGGACATCCACGGCGCGCACGCCGGCGTTGAAATGCGCGACCAACAAAACACGATTGTCGAAAATAGGTGTTTGATGCTCTTGACTCGAATGCGTCCCGAAGCGTCCGCCGGCATTGCAAAAATTGCCCGAGTCTTCCGGCACGGTAAACGTGGATACGCCGATGGGCATCTTTTCGTTCGTGATGTCAAAAACGCGCGCCATCTGCCGGTATTCCTGGCACTCGTTGCCCGTGGTCTCGCCCACCAGCGTCAGGAAGTTCTTGACTTGCCCGTTTTTCTGTTTTCCGAATTCCGAAAGCTGCATCTGCATCATCGGGAATACGTTGTGCGCTCCCATGTCAGGAGGCAAATCCACGCGGGCGATCTCCGGGTAACGCAAGTTTTCGACAGTGGGCTCCTTGGGTCCATTAAGCAGCTTCTCGCGATCCACAATTTGCAGAATGCCGTTGCGATTCACATCATAGGCAAAGTAAACGCGATTGCCTTTCGGTCCCGTGGAATAAGCGCCGTGCATACCGCCAGGTGTCTGCCCTCTGCCGCCTGGCTCCTGTCCTGGCAGGCCGAAGGCGCGGATGAACACGGGCTTCGCAGGATCGCTCAGATCGTAAATCTGGCCCATGCGCGCCGTGCGCCAGCCGACGACGCCGGAAACCAGGTAGGCGATACCCGTATCGCATTCCCACCAGTTCTTATGCGTGTCGCGCAGACCGCTCACGATTACGTTGATGCGCGAGGGCTTGGCGGGATCGGTGACATCCCAAATCTCATGCGCCGTGTTGCCATAGGCGCGCAGTAAATAAAATTTGATCTTGTCGCCGTGGGGCAGTTCAGAACCCGGACATACCCGCACCATGGATGCGCCGCCCGCCTCGCCCCCACGGGTCTTCGGTTCACCCGGAATGTGGACGAGATAGACGGGGCGCTTGGGATCCGTCACATCGACAAGCGACGTGCCGTTCGGTTCCGTCTTGCCAGTTTGCGGATTCATCGCTTCGCCGCCGTGATGGCCGATGTAGGCGATCCAGCGATTGCCCTGTTTCTGGACGATGGGTTGATACGCGCTGCGGTTCTGCAGATCGCTATAGCCCACCAGATCCATGTTGCTGGAACGCGGCGTGGTCACCTGCGCGGTAGCCACAAGACAACTGAAAACGATTCCGATGGTGAAGATACTGCAACGCATAAGGCCTCCCTCGCCATTATATGTGCCGCCCCTGCGGGCTCTGCCAGTATACCCACTCTGCTAGCTTGGTATTTCAGAATGATTTCGTTTTCAAACATTAACAAACAGTATGGGAAGCAACTTGTCTTTGTGGATGCTTCGTTCCAGTTGAATCCCGGCGAAAAAGTTGGCCTGGTTGGACCCAATGGTTCCGGCAAGACGACGCTGTTCCGCATGATCGTCGACGAAGAGGAGCCTGATGAAGGGGAAGTCTCGGTTCCCAGGAAGACCACCGTCGGCTATTTCCGCCAGGATGTAGAGGAAATGACGGGCCGCTCGGTTCTGGATGAGGCCATCGCCGGTAGTGGGCGCGCCGGCGACCTGCATCACGAACTCGAAGACCTGCAACATGCGCTGGAAGACCCCGCGCGTGCGGATGAGATGGACCGCATTCTCGACCGCTTCGGCCACGTCCAGGAGGAGTACGAGCACCTGGGCGGCTACGCGCTGGAAGCGCAGGCGAGGGAAGTGCTGCACGGGCTCGGCTTCCAGGACGACCAGATTGACGGCGACGTGGGCAATCTTTCCGGCGGATGGAAAATGCGCGTGGCGCTGGCGCGCGTGCTGCTGGGCCGTCCCGATGTGCTCTTAATGGACGAGCCGACGAACCACCTGGACATTGAGTCCATCATTTGGCTGGAGCAATTCCTTAAGACCTACCCTGGCGCGCTCCTGATGACTTCGCACGACCGCGAGTTCATGAACCGCCTCGTATCGCGAATCGCCGAAATCGACGCGGGGGAAATCATCGCGTACTCCGGCAACTACGACTTCTACGAGCGCGAACGGACTATTCGCGAAACCAATCAACAAGCTGCGTTCGCCCGCCAACAGGCTATGCTCGCCAAGGAGCAGCGCTTCATTGACCGCTTCCGCACGCACGCGGCGAAGGCGGCGCAGGTGCAGAGCCGGATTAAGGCGCTGGACAAGATCGAAAAGATTGAATTACCCAAGCGCCGGCAAGTCGTGGAATTCGATTTCCGCGTCCCGCCGCGTTCGGGCGATCAGGTCGCCGTCATCGAGAATCTACACAAGAGCTACGGGTCCCGTGTCATTTACGACGGATTTAGCCTGACCATTCGACGTGGCGAGCGCTGGGCTGTGATGGGCCGCAATGGCGCGGGGAAAACCACGCTGTTGAAGATGATCGCGGGCGCAAGCAATCCCGACGAAGGCAGCGTACGCTTGGGCGCCAGCCTGATCATGGGCTACTTCGCGCAGCAATCACTCGACGTGCTGGATGCCGATCTGACGATTATCGAGCAGTTGCAAAATGACTTTCCGCAAGATGGACTCGGGGCCCTGCGCAAGTTGGCGGGTGCGTTCCAATTTTCTGGAGACGACGTGGAGAAGCGCATTCGCGCTCTGTCTGGCGGTGAGAAGTCGCGGCTGGCCATGGCGCGGATGCTGTATAACCCTCCGAACTTCCTGGTGCTTGACGAACCTACGAACCACTTGGACCTGGCAACGAAAGAGATGCTGGTGGCGGCGCTCAAGAACTTTGAAGGCACGATGATTTTCGTTTCGCATGATCGTACGTTCCTGCGTGGTCTCGGCTCGCGTGTGTTGGAGTTGGGCGGGGAGACGGGGACCGATCGTGAGCCCCGCGTGTATCCTGGAACATACGTGGAGTACGTCCAGGCCCTGGGTCATGAGGCCCCCGGCATTTACGCTTGAGGCTTGAAGGCAACCACCGCCAGCGGTGGTAAGGTGACCACCAGACTCGCCGGACGGCCGTGGAAAGGAATCTCTTCCGCGGTCACGGCTCCGCCGCTGCCTTTGTTGCTGCCGCCGAACAATTCCGAGTCGGTATTGAAGAACTCGCGGTAGTGGCCGGCTCTGGGCACGCCAATCCGGTAACCTTCGCGAGGCACCGGCGTGAAATTGCAGGCGAAGACCAGGAAGTTATCGCGGTTCCTGGCACAACGAAGGAACGTGATGATGGAGGATTCGGCGTCCTGCAAATCGATCCATTCAAAGCCTGCATAGGAGTCGTCCACTTCGTAGAGCGCGGGCTCGCGTCGATAGAGCCAATTGAGCTCCTTCACCATGGTCTGCAGTTTCGCGTGTTCTGGATATTGCAGCAGCTGCCAATCGAGCTGCGTGTCATGGTTCCATTCCGAGGTCTGGCCGAACTCGGTTCCCATGAACAGAAGCTTCTTGCCTGGGTGCGCGTACATATACGCCAGGAAGGCACGCGCATTGGCGAAGCGTTGCCAGTGATCTCCCGGCATCTTGTAGACCAGTGAATGTTTCAGATGCACCACTTCGTCGTGGGAGACGGGCAAAACGAAATTTTCCGTAAAGGAATAAAGCATGCTGAACGTGATCAACTGCTGGTGGTACTTGCGGAACACCGGGTCTTTGGCGAAATAGTTGAACATGTCGTGCATCCAGCCCATGTTCCACTTCATGGTGAATCCCAGGCCGCCGGCATAGACGGGCCGGGATACGCCGGGCCAGGAGGTCGATTCTTCCGCGATGGTAATCGCGCCCGGCTCCTGGTGCGCGAGCTCGTTAAAGCGTTTCAAGAAGTCGATGGCTTCCAGATTCTCGCGCCCGCCGTAGCGGTTGGGAATCCATTCGCCTGGTTTGCGCGCGTAATCCAGATACAGCATGGACGCCACCGCGTCCACGCGCAGCCCATCGATATGAAACTCGCGCAGCCAGTACAGCGCGTTCGACAACAGGAAATTGCGGACCTCATTGCGGCCGTAGTTGAAGATGGCCGTGCCCCATTCGGTGTGCTCCCCTTGCCGGGGATCCTCGTGCTCGTAAAGCGCGCTTCCATCGAAACGCCACAACCCGTGGGGATCGTGCGGGAAGTGGCCGGGCACCCAATCCAGAATCACTCCGAGTCCGGCTTGATGGCATTGGTCGACCAAATAACGGAAGTCGTCCGGTGTTCCAAAGCGCGATGTGGGAGCGAAATAACCGGTGACTTGGTAGCCCCACGATCCGGAGAATGGATGCTCCATGACCGGCAGCAATTCCAGATGCGTATAACCCAGGTCGCAGGCGTAGTGGACAAGTTGATCGGCCAGTTCCCGATAGGACAGCGACTCGTGCGACGGCTTGCGTTTCCAGGATTCCAGATGCACTTCGTAGATCGACACCGGCTCATGCAGAAGGTTGCGTTGGGCGCGCGCTTGCATCCAGTCGCTGTCCGACCACGTGTAGTTGGTGAGTCCCCAGGCGATGGAAGCGGTGCGCGGCGTGGCTTCCGAGAAAAACGCGTAGGGGTCCGCCTTCTCTTGTCCGGAGCCGTCGCGGGAGGCGACGAAAAACTTGTAATGCTCGCCCTGTCCCAAACCGGGGACAAAGAGCTCCCATACGCCGCCATCGCGCCGCTGCATCGGATGCGCCGTGCAGTTCCAGTAATTGAATCCGCCGATGACGGTGACCAGTTCGGCATTAGGCGCCCAGACGGCAAAGCGGATGCCGTCACCCCTCGCGCCGTCATTGGCTAAATGGGCGCCCAACATCCGGTAACTTTCGTGGTGGCTGCCTTCCGCGTGCAAGTGAAGCTCAAAGGAAGTCAGCGAAGGGGGCAAACCCGGGGCGGGCACATGGCTATTATGGCAGAGGCGGGTACGCCGCCATTGGATTGGATGCAGCCGCGCGCCGAATTACACATTCACCTGGATGGATCGGTTGAACCCGACACTCTTCTGGAGATCGATCCGTCACTGACGCGCGAGGAAATCGCGGGGCGCATGGCGTACACGGATTTCGCCGGTTTTATCCAAAGCTTCATCTGGGTGAATCAACACTTGAAATCGCCCGACGACTACGCTCGTGTGGCACGTCGCCTCCTGGAGCGACTGGAACACGAGGGCGTAACCTACGTCGAAATCATTCTTTCCGCCGGTGTCATCCTGTGGAAGCAACTCCCGTTCGCGCCGATTTACGATGCACTGGTGCGGGAGAGCGCCCGCCACCGGATCAAGGTGCGCTGGATCCTAGATGCCATCCGCCAGTTCGGTCCTGAGCCGGCCAAGCCCGTCTTCGAACTCGCGGCCGAGCGCGTCGGCGACGGCGTGGTTGCCATAGGCCTCGGCGGCGACGAGGAGCGCGGCCCGGCGCTCCCATTCAAAGAGCTATTCCGCGAAGCGAGCGACCGGGGACTGCGGCTCACCTGCCATGCCGGCGAAGTCACTGGTCCACAGAGCGTCTGGGATGCCCTGGCGATCGGCGCGGAACGAATCGGCCACGGGATTCGAGCGATCGATGAAGCTGCTCTCGTTAAGCATCTGGCAAGTAAGAAGATTCCGCTTGAGATTTGTATCACCAGTAACCTGCGGACCGGAGCCGTGAGGTCGCTGGCCGAACATCCGGTTCGGCGCCTTTACGACGCCGGCGTGCCGATTATCCTGAACTCCGATGACCCGGCCATATTTGGCTGTACTCTGACTGGCGAATACGAGTTGGCTGCGCGCGAATTTGGCTTTACTGAGCAAGAGTTGGCGGGGATTGCTGACAACGCTCTACTGTATGCTTTCGAGTAGCGCGGCACGGTCGGCGGGTGACATGCCCGAGTTCTTTGAGATGTCTTCCCGGGTCATTAGTCTGCGCCGATAACGTCCAAAATATTCAGTGATATCACCGCCATATTGGAAGCTATACATGATGTCAGGGAAGGCCCGTGTGTGGCGTAATCCCAGTCCGTGACCGGACTCATGGAGGCATGTCAGGTAAACGATCGTATCGCGCAGCAGTTTGTCGTCGCCGACGGATTCCGGAAGCAAAATGTGAAGTTCCGCGCCCTGCCTTCCTTTCACCACAATCGGAACCGCTTCGCCGTAAAGACCGCTATTCTTGTCGGCCCACAGGAAGCGGAACATGGCGTCGGCGCGCGATTTCGTTTCCACGAAATGCAGCCGTTTGCCGGACGCCTCCTCCCACGCCGCCAGCGCCCAGCGGGCCAGATCCGCGTCGCCAGGGTCGCACCCCACCAGCATCACGGAGCAGGGCTCCACCCAGAACGTCTGTGTGTCGGCGGAATGCGCCGCGCAGGAGGTCAACAGCAACAGGCTAATGCTTGCTAGAAACTTTTTCATCGGTAAGCGCCTTGATCGCCGCCTCTAGTTCCGCGACGCGTTTGGAAAGTTCTTCGATGGCCTGGCCCTCGGGGTCGGGCAGGTCGCCGTGTGCCAGGGGCTCGAATTCCACGGCATAACGCACGACGCGGCCGGGAACGCCGACCACGGTTGAATGGTCCTGGACCGAGCGCAGCACCACGCTGCCGGCGCCGATCTTGACGTGGTCGCCTACGCGAATGTTGCCCAGGATGGTAGCGCCAGTTCCGATGACCACGCCGTCGCCGATGGTGGGATGGCGCTTCCCAGTATCCTTGCCGGTTCCCCCTAGCGTCACGCCTTGATACAGCAAAACATCATCGCCGATTTCCGAGGTCTCGCCGATCACCACGCCCATGCCGTGGTCAATGAAGAATCGCCGGCCGATCCGCGCGCCGGGGTGAATTTCAATCCCCGTCAGCGTGCGCGAGAGCTGCGACAGGGCGCGCGCCAATGTAAACCATCCGCTCCGGTACAAACTGTGAGCGACGCGGTGGAGCAAGACGGCATGAAAGCCCGGGTAGCACAGGATGATTTCGAGCACACTGCGGGCTGCCGGATCGCGGCGGAAAACCGTGTCGATCTGTTCGCGAACGTGGTTGAACACGCTGTGCTTCCGTTCCTGAAACCATTATCACGATTTCGCGCGTCTGCGTGTAACATGACCCGCGACTGCGTGTAACATAAAAAGTATTGTGAGAACCAGACGGCAAGCAGTGAGCGTGGTGTTTGTTTTGGCGGCCTTGGCGGGATGCTCTTCGCCGCCCCCTCCCGTTAAGCCCGCGAAAGCGGGGGCTTCGGAATCCACGGTTACAACCTTTGCCGCCAAGCACCCGCTCGGTAAGTATTTGGAGCTATCGGGTTACCGCCTTGCGGAAAAAGGGGCCGGGAAGCTGGCCGTAAAACTAGTGGTGATCAATCACTCGGAAGCTGATATCGGCGATCTGACGCTGAAAATCCGCTTGGTCACCACGGCCGCCAAGCCTGAAGATCCGCCCATCACGGAGTTCGAAGCCAAGGTGCCCTCACTTGGGCCTCAGGAGATTAAGGAAGTTTCTGCCATGGCTAATACAAAACTACGGATTTACGAGTTGCCGGATTGGCAGTTCATCCGCGCTGAAGTGGAAATCACCTCCCCGGCGCCCTAATTGAAAATGACGGAACGGTTGTATTACCAGGACTGCTACTTGCGGGAGTTTCGCGCGCAGGTCGTCGAAACATCTCCGGACGGACTGCGCGTTTATCTCGACCGCACAGCTTTTTATCCGACTTCCGGCGGCCAGTTGTTCGACATTGGATCGCTGGGCCGTGCAAACGTAACCGACGTAGTGGACGAAGCCGAGCGTGTTGCGCACGTTGTGGACGCTCCGCTCCGCGTGGGAGAGATTGCTGGTGAAATCGATTGGGCGCGCCGCTTCGATCACATGCAACAGCACAGCGGCCAGCATTTGTTGTCCGCGGTGATGGAAGAGCTCTTTCAGATTCC
>CAMAVI010000108.1 GCA_945861625.1 Candidatus Sulfopaludibacter sp. SbA3 | reverse complement strand
CCGCTGTCCGGGTTCTGGAGAGGGCGATGCTCCAGTACCTCGATCAGAGAAACGGGAATCCCAAACCCTTCGTTTGGACGACTGACGCAGACTTGATTCTGGGGAAGGTCCAAAGACTTTGTGAACGGATCTCTAACTCAGGACACTAGAGTGTCACAGACGAAATCCAGGGCCCACTCCTGGTTGGAGCGCACCACCTGCGCTACAATAGAAATCTACCTTCCGGTGGCTATCCCCAGGTATTTAAAGCCCGGGGCGAATTATGTTTGACAACTTAAGCGACAAGCTTCAACGCGTATTCAAGAACCTGCGCGGAGAAGGGAAGCTCTCGGCTGAGAACATGGAAGCCGCGCTGCGCGAGATCCGCGTGGCGCTGCTCGAAGCCGACGTGCATTTCCGCGTCGTCAAACAGTTCATCGAGGCCGTGAGGGAAAAGGCCATGGGCCAGGATGTTCTCACCGCCCTCTCGCCCACCCAGCAGGTGATCAAGATCGTCCGCGACGAGCTGGTCAACATGCTCGGCGCGCACCAGGCCAAGCTGCGCACCGCCAACGAGCCGCCCAGCGTCTACCTGATCGTCGGCCTCCAGGGCTCCGGAAAAACTACTTCCGCGGCGAAGCTCGCCCGGTACCTTTCCAAAAACGGGCACTCGCCCATCCTGGTTTCCGTGGACGTCTACCGCCCGGCGGCGCGCAAGCAGTTGAGCGTTCTGGCGAAGGATCTCAAGCTCCCCGTCTACGAAGGTACACCTGAGGAAACCAAGCCCGTCGAACTCGCGCGCTCCGCCCGCAAGGAAGCCGTCCAGACCGGACGCGATATTCTGCTCGTCGATACCGCAGGGCGTCTTCATATTGACGACGACCTCATGACCGAACTCAGCCAGTTGAAAGACCTGCTCAATCCCACCGAAATCCTCTTCGTCGCCGATGCCATGACCGGCCAGGACGCCGTGAAGTCCGCCGACGAATTTCATAAGCGGCTCGGCATCACCGGTTCCATCCTCACCAAGATGGACGGCGACGCCCGCGGTGGCGCGGCGCTCTCCATTCGCTCGGTTACGGGCCAGCCGCTCAAGTTCGTGGGTGTCGGCGAAAAATCCGATGCGCTGGAGCTGTTCCATCCCGACCGCGTCGCGCAGCGCATCCTCGGCATGGGCGACGTGCTCAGTCTGATCGAGAAAGTCGAAGAGACCATCGATCACAAGCAAGCCGAGGAGATGCAGCGCAAGCTGATCGAAGACGACTTCACCCTGGGCGATTTCCGCGATCAGATGAAGCAGATCCGCAAGCTGGGCCCACTCGAATCCATCCTGGGCATGATGCCGCAGATCGGGCCGATGAAGGATCTGAAGAACGTCAAGGTCGACGAAAAAGAGATCAACCGGCTGGTGGCGATCGTGGACTCCATGACGCCTAAAGAGCGCGCCAACCATATGATGATCAGCGGCCAGCGGCGCAAGCGCATCGCCAAGGGCAGCGGCACATCGGTGCAGGAAGTCAATAATTTATTGAAGCAGTATGCGCAGATGCGCAAGATGATGAAGAGCCTCACGGGTGGCGGTGGCTTCCTGGGTAAGCGGATGGCGAAGATGATGGGTTCGGGGTCGCCTTTTGGCGGCTTGCCCTTTGGGCGCTAAACCAAGGAAAATAGAAGGACAGGAGTTTTAAGGCATGTTGATGATTCGTCTGGCGCGGTTCGGCAGCAAGAAGAAGCCGACCTACCGCGTGGTAGTGATTGATAAAGAACGCGCGCGCGACAGCCGCGCCGTGGAAGTAGTGGGCATCTATAATCCGGTGGCACAGCCCACGGCGGTGAGACTGGATCATGCGCGCATCGAGCACTGGATGAAAAACGGCGCGCAGCCATCCGCCACCGTGGCCCGCCTGATGAAGGCTAATCCGGCGGCCGCGGCGGCCTAGCTTCCGGAAAACCGGGACAGTACACTCATTTCGCTGGGGAGTGTATGGGGGCCCGGACTGGACCGGCGAAATGAGTGTACTGTCCCGGTTTTCCGGGTTGCGGTTCCAAGGAGCGTTACGGTGAAAGAACTGGTAGCGGAGATCGCCAAAGTGCTGGTGGATAGCCCGGACGAGGTGAACGTTCGCGAAGTGGAAGGCGAGCAGGTTACGGTTCTGGAACTGCGCGTGGCTCCGGGCGATCTGGGGCGCGTGATCGGTAAGCAGGGGCGCACGGCTCGTTCGATCCGCACGTTGCTGGCCGCCGCGGGCGTGAAAGCGAACCGGCGCTTCACGCTGGAGATTTTGGAATAAAGTGCCGGGCCCCACGGGGGTTATGTGAAAGACTGGGTCGCCATTGGGCGGCTGTGGCGTGCCCGCGGGAATCGTGGAGAGTTGCTGGGGGAATTGGACAGCAGCGAGCCGGGACGCGAAGAGAAGTTGAAGGTAGTTGCGCTGGAAGTAGGCGGTGAGCGTCGGCGGATGGAAGTGGAAGAAGTTTGGCGCCATGACGGCCGGCCGGTGTTTAAGTTCGCGGGAGTCGATTCGATTTCCGATGCCGAGAAGTTCGAGCACGCGGAGATTTTGGTTTCGCCGGAGGATGTAGCCAGCCCGGAAGAAGGCTCGTACTCTTACGCGGAACTGGTGGGATGCCGGGTGGAGGGAAGTTCCTTCGCGGGTACAGTCAGGGGTGTTGAGGAATACGGTGGTCCGCCGCTGCTCAATGTGGAGTCGGACGGCCGCCAGGTTTTGATCCCCTTTGCGCGGGCGATTTGTAAAGAGATTGACGTGAGAAATAGAATCATCCGAGTGGAATTGCCGGATGGTTTGCTGGAGACCCAGTGAAGTTTCACATCGTGACGATCTTTCCGGAGTTTTTCCGGGGGCCGTTCGAGCACGGGGTGGTCCAGAAGGCGAGGGAAGCCGGGTTAATCGAAATTCACGTGCACGATTTGCGGACGTGGACTTACGACCGGCACCGGACCGTGGATGACCGGCCTTTTGGCGGCGGCGAAGGCATGCTACTGAAGGCGGGACCGATTTTTGAGGCAGTAGAGGCGATCTTGCCTGAGCCTAGTGAAGGCTCCAAGGTCATTCTGCTGTCGGCGCAGGGAAAGAAGTTCGATCAGGCGAAAGCGCGTGAGTATGCCGGATTGAGCGAGTTGGTGTTGATTTGCGGCCGCTACGAAGGAGTCGACGAACGTGTCGCCGGGCATTTAGCCGATGAGGAAATTTCCATCGGCGACTATGTCTTGAGCGGCGGCGAACTGGCGGCGGCGGTGGTGGTGGATGCGGTGGCCCGGTTGCGCGAAGGCGTACTGGGAAATGAGAAGTCCATCGTCGATGAGTCGTTTGGCGAAGAGGGGCTGCTCGATTGGCCCCAGTATACACGGCCCCCGGAGTTTCGCGGCTGGAAAGTGCCGGACGTGCTGATCGGCGGCAACCACGAAGAGATTCGCAAGTGGCGGCGGAAAGCAGCGCGTGAGAAAACCGCGCGGCAACGGCCGGACTTGCTGGCGGCTTTGGGTTTGGAAAGTTCTGGAAAGTAGGAAACGATTATGCAAAACGCAGTGATGGCCAAGATCTTGAAGAATAACTTGCGGGCCAAGCACCCCGAGTTCCGCTGCGGCGACACCATCAAGGTGCACGTCAAGATCAAGGAAGGCGACAAAGAACGCCTCCAGGTTTTTGAGGGTACCGTCATCGCCCGCAACAACACCGGCATGAGCGAGACCATCACCGTGCGCAAGGTGAGCTTCGGGCAAGGCGTGGAGCGCATCTTCCCGGTGCAGGCTCCGGTGGTGGATCACATCGATGTTGTCCGCACGGGCCGCGTGCGCCGCGCCAAGCTGTACTATCTGCGCGGCCTCAAAGGCAAAGCCGCCCGCCTGCGCGAGCGCGTATAGCGGGACGCCTCCTCGTTCTCATGCCCAGCAGCCGCTACGAGCGCGCCGCCCGCGGTGCCGGATACCGCACCGTTGCCGGACTCGACGAAGCGGGCCGGGGCGCGCTGTTCGGCCCCGTGTTCGCCGCGGCGGTTGTACTGGATCCCGCGCGGCAGATCCGCGGACTCGACGACAGCAAGCAACTCGATCCGGAACGGCGTGAAGTGCTCGCCGCGCGGATCCGCGAGCGCGCCGTTGCATGGACCATCGGCGCCGCCGACGCGTTTGAGATCGACCGCCTGAATATTCTGGAAGCCTCGCGGCTAGCCATGCGCCGCGCCGTCGAACGCCTCTCTGTCGCCTGCGATTACCTGCTCATCGATTTCATCCGCATAGACCTGAATCTGCCGCAGGAGCCTCTGGTACGCGGCGATGCGCTGTGTACGTCGATCGCGGCGGCTTCCATCCTGGCCAAAGTGGAGCGCGACCGGGCACTGGCGAGTTGGGATGCTGTGTTTCCGGACTACCGGCTAGCGAGCAATAAGGGTTACGGCACCGCCGGTCATCTGGCGGCCTTGGACCGCCTGGGCCCGACTCCACTTCATCGCTTTAGTTTCGCGCCGGTGCGTAACGCCAGCCGCCATGAGTTGTGGCGTGGCTATCCAGCCATTCCGTCCGCGTTAGCCCAAGGTCAACTCTTCGCATGTCCCTGACTTCGGAGCCGGCACCGGAACAAGGGCCTTCCGTGTCCATCGAGGCTCGCCAGAAGATGGTCCGGCGCCGCTTGTGGGCGATTTGTTTTGCGCTATTCGCCTCGGAAATCGGGTGCTTCCTGTTGATCTTTCCCTGGATTGACGCCTGGACTCTGAATCACCTGCCCGGCATGCTCCCGCCGTTCCTGATTGAAGTTCAGGATGTTTGGGACGACCCACTCTTGAAGAGCGCGGTGAGCGCCCTCGGTGCCATAAACGTCTACATCTTCCTTCTCCAAGTCCTGTCCCTATTTCGAAAAAAGTAGACCTACTACCTAATAATCAATTAGATACGAGGTTCGGCTCCTCTCGGGAAGGGTCTGCTCTTCTTGTTCCCTAGGGTCTTTACTCTGCTCCAAAATATAGGATAAATCTTATATCTTATATCCCATCAGGTGTTCTTATCCGGTACTATAAGGCATTGTACTTAGCCCTATCAAGGGTCAAGTACTAGTTGTCTGTAAAGGCGGTGTCGGATGAAACGCGCATCAATTTTAGCTACTTTTGTTCTTGCCCTGTTTGTGGGCGGTCGTTTGTATGGGGCTACTTTCCACGGTCCGGACGGTGATCCTGGTGGCGACGGCAATTTCCACGTGAACCTGTTTCACGGGCCGGACGGTGATCCCGGTGGCGATGGTAACTTCCACGGCCCCGATGGCGACCCTGGCGGCGACGGTAATTTCCACGGACCGGACGGCGACCCTGGTGGCGACGGGAACTAAGGTATCAAAACTAAGGTATCAACAGGATAGGGGCCCCTCCCGATAGTGAAGTAATGGAAGGGGCTCCCTAACCTTGCTTCAATCTGCCGTAGAAGCTTTGTTTCTGGCGCTGCAAGCTCTACTGGTGTACTTACTCCTCCGCGGTCCCTTCCAGAAGTACTTCATCATCTTTCTTTACGCTTCTGTATACCTTCTCACTTCCTTGGCGGAAGTCATAGTCATTCAAAAATTGGGTAAGGCCGCCCCCGCTTACGCCCAAGTGTATTGGACCAATGAAATCGTCCTGGATATTCTCCTCTTCCTCCTGGTGATTGTCCTCACTTACCGGGCCACGGAGGGTAGCCCCCTGCGTGGAACGGTCGGCAAGCTCCTGGCCGTGGTTGCCATCCTGGCGGCCCTCCTGCCTTTTGTGATTGGAAGCCGCCCTTATTTTTCCCTGCGCTGGTTCCGGGCGACCGCGCAGATCTTGAATTTCGGGGGCGCGATCATGAACCTGGGTCTGTGGACGGCGTTGATCGGTTCCCAGCGGAAAGATCCGCAATTGCTTGCCGTGAGCGCCGGATTAGGCGTGGCGGTAACGGGGCAGGCGGTTTACTACGGATTGCGGCTTCTGACCACGGCGCCGCTGGTGCGGAGTATTTCCGACGTTGTCAACGTAATAACGTACCTTGCCGGAGTCGCCATTTGGTGCTGGGCGTTCCGTCCGGTCAAGCGTGCCCCGCAGAGCTCCACGGAAGCCGTAACCGAGACTTCCTGACTGGAATTACTTTTTCCGGATGCTGATACCCAGCTCGCGGAGCGCTCGTTCCGGAACATCCGACGGGGCCTCGCACATCAGGTCTGTCCCCTTGGCCGTCTTGGGGAAGGGGATCACGTCGCGGATCGACGTTTCGCCAGCCAGGATCATGACCAGGCGGTCCAGACCCAGCGCGATGCCGCCGTGCGGCGGAGCCCCGTACTCCAGAGCGTCCAGCAGGAATCCGAACTTGTGACGCGCTTCTTCATCGCTCAAGCCCAGCGCGGAGAACACCTGCGCTTGGATGTGACGCTGATGAATACGAATCGAACCAGAGCCGAGTTCGGTGCCGTTGAGCACGACGTCGTACGATTTCGCCCGGCAATGCGCCGGATCGGTGGTGAGCATCGGCAGATCCTCGTCGTGCACGGATGTGAACGGGTGATGCGCCGCGTTCCAGCGGTTCTCTTCCTCATCCCATTCGAACATCGGGAAATCCACCACCCACAGGAAGCGGAATACTTTGGGATCGAGCAACTGATGCCGGTCGTTATATTTCTGGCCGGCATGGTTGCGCAGATGACCCGCGGCCAGCATGACCGTGTATTCCGGGCGCTGGCCCTTGGCCTCACCGCCCCATCCGCATAGGATCAACAAGTCCTCTTCGGTAGCGTTTGTACGTTGGCGCACTTCCGCCATGGCGGCGGGGAAGTCGCGCTCCAGGCGCTTGGCGTCGTCAAACACGCGCAAACCGCGCTCCTGGCCAAAGGCCTTCAGTTCGTCGCGCTCCTTACGGCTCACCGGTCCCGTCTTGGGGATGCGGATGGCCACCAGCGGCAGGCCTTCCGGAGTCAGCCCTTCGCCCTTGAACAAATCCTCAACGCAATGGAACGGCGGCAGGCGCAGATCCGGCTTGTCGCTCCCGTAGGAGCGCATGGCCTGATCGTAGGTCAGGCGAGGCAGCGGAAGTTCTACATGATACCCGGCCTCTTTGGCGACGCTTTGCAGAAGCGGCTCAATCACCTGGTAGATCGTTTCCTGTTGCGGGAAAGACATCTCCAGATCGATCTGCGTGAATTCGGGCTGACGGTCGGCGCGCAAATCTTCATCGCGGAAGCAGCGCACGATCTGAAAATATTTATCGAAGCCCGCCACCATCAGCAACTGCTTGAATATCTGTGGCGATTGTGGCAACGCATAAAAATTGCCGGGACTCACGCGCGCGGGCACCAGGTAATCGCGCGCGCCTTCCGGAGTCGAGCGGGTCATGAACGGCGTCTCGATTTCCAGGAATCCCTGGTCGCTCAACACCTGGCGCACGGCGAAGGCAATCTTTGAGCGCAGGATGATGTTGCGCTGCATGCGCGGGCGGCGCAGGTCCACATAGCGGTACTTGAGACGGGCGTCTTCCTTAACGTCCACGTTGTCTTCCATGGGGAAAGGCGGCGTGCGGGATTCGTTCAGGATCCAGAGCTTCTCGACCACCACTTCAAGCTCACCGGTGGCGATGGCCGGATTGATATTTTCCGGCGTGCGCAGCGCGACTGTGCCTTCGACAGCGATCACGTACTCGGCGGCCAGCATCTCGGCCTTGCCGTGCACGGCCGGGTCCAGGCCCTCATTAAAGACCAACTGAGATACGCCTTCGCGGTCGCGGAGATGGATGAAGATGACCCCGCCGAGGTCGCGACGGCGGTGGACCCAGCCCATGAGAATCGCTTTCTTGCCGGCATCGGAGGCGCGCAATTCCCCGCAGTTATGTGTGCGGCGCAGGTCGCCTAGAAAATCGAGAGGTACGGATGGCATGTTCTGTGGTTAGTTCTTCCTGATGTGCGCGGCGAGCGCTTCGCGGGAAAGCGAAGTCTGTTCACCCGACGCCATGTCTTTTATTAAGTATGTCCCGGCGGCGATCTCGTTGTCTCCCAGGATCAGGGCAAAACGCGCCCCGGTCTTGTTGGCGGTTTCGAGAGCCCGCTTGAGTTTGCGGTCCACCGAGCGTTCAACCGAAATGCCGGCCGCCCGCAGTTCTGCTGCAATTTCTCCGGCTTGCTTTTCGGCCGCATCACCCATGGGGACAAGAAATACGTCCACCGTGGGCTTGGCTTCCCCCTGGCGGGCATCCTCGACGCTCATCACCAAGCGGTCTTCGCCAATCGAAAAGCCGATGCCGGGCGCGGGCACGCGCGATCCGAGCGATTCCGCCAGGCCGTCGTAGCGGCCACCGCCCAGAACCGAGTTCTGCGCGCCGAGCGCTCCATGCGTGATCTCAAACGTCGTGCGCATGTAGTAGTCCAGGCCGCGCACCAGCCGCGGACGGACTTCAAACGGAATGCCGCGCGCGCGCAAGTGTTCTTGCACCACGTGAAAATGCGCATGGCAGCCCGCGCAAAGATGATCCAGAATTGACGGCAGCGTATCGATGATCACCTGGTCTTCGGGAATCTTGCAATCGAGCACGCGCAGCGGATTGGTCACCGCTCGGCGCTGGCAATCGGGGCACATCTGGCTGGCGACGCCCGCCAGCCGCTCCTTGAGCGCGGCCATGAATTGCGGTCGGCAGTTGGCGTCGCCCACGGAGTTCAAGATCAGATGAAACCCATCCATGCTTGAGTGCTTCAGGCCTGAGCGCTTGAGGATCTCCACCACCATCTCGATCACTTCCGCGTCGACGATAGGCGACTCCGAGCCAATAGCCTCCGCGCCGATCTGGAAGAACTGGCGGTAGCGGCCTTTCTGCGGACGCTCGCGGCGGAACATGGGGCCCATGTAGTAATACTTTTTGATACCGGGAATCTGATCCAGGCGGTGCTCGATATAGGCGCGCATCACCGACGCCGTGGCTTCGGGACGCAACGTGATCGAAGTGCCGTCGCGGTCCTCCCAGGTATACATTTCTTTGCCGACGATATCGGTGTCTTCGCCAACGCCTCGCGCAAAGAGCGCTGTCTCCTCAAAAATCGGCGTGCGGATCTCGTGGTAGTTGAAGGTGCGAAAAACCTCGCGCGCCACGGCTTCCACGTGGTTCCAGACGGCGCTGGAAGGCGGCAGAATATCGCGGGTACCTTTAATGGCTTTCATGGCGCGGCGTCTTTCAATGAAGGTTCAGCCTTGAAAATCGCGGTCCGCTCGACGTAGTGCCGGACGCCGTCCTCAAAACGTACCTTCTCCTCCGCCGTTACGGCGCGCTTGACCTTGGCCGGAATGCCCACCACCAGCGTTTCCGGCGGAACCTGCATGCCTTCGGGAACCAGGGCTCCGGCGGCTACCACGGCGCCTTTCCCAATCACCGCATCGTTGAGCACGATGGCCCCGATGCCGATCAACGAATCGTCTTCGACCGTACAGGCGTGCAAGACCACGGAGTGCCCCACTGTGACGCGGTCGCCAATCTTCAGCGGAACGCCTGTATCGCAGTGCAGGACGCAGTTGTCCTGAACATTGCTTTCGTTGCCGATGCTGATCACATCGTTGTCGCCGCGCACGGACGCGTTAAACCAGATGCTGGAACGCTCGCCCACCACCACGTTGCCGACCACCACCGCGCTGGGGTCGACATAAGCGGAGACAGCGATCTTGGGAGTGATGCCACGGAGCGAACGGATCATGATGAAAACAATGAAATAGAGGCGTGAACTCCTATGTTATCAGGTATCCTCAGGTATATGCGCGTGTTGGCTCTTCTATTGTTGGCCGTAGTGTTGCGGGCCGACGAGCGCACGCAAAAGCTGGTCGAACGGCTCGCGCAGGAAGCCGCCGAGTTCGAAAAGAACGCACCGCAACTGGTGGGCCGCGAGGTATTTCACCAGCGGGCGCTGGTCACTCCGCCACGACGCCGGATCCGCATTGGCAAAGCCGTGGATGAGGTGCCGGAACCCTACTGGCAGGAACGCGAAATCGTTTCGCAGTACGGATTTGCCGTGCTGGGTGGGGCGATCCACGAATTGCGGCAGGTGACCTATGTGGATGGAAAGCAGGTTGCCGACGAGCGCAAGGCGCAGGATGAATTGGCCCGCCTGATCACGGCCGGTGAAGACGAGCGCCGCCGGCGCTCCCTGCAGCAACTGGAGAAGTACGGACTGAAGGGCGGAGCGACCGACTTCGGTCAGCTTTTGCTCTTATTCAATCGTGCCAATATTGAGCGCTACGAGATCACCTACCTGGGCCCCCGCATGATGGCTCCCACACGCCTGGATGCATTCCGCTATAAGCAGATTGACGGGCCGCGGGCATTGTCTGTCTACCAAGGGAGCCAGGCGCAGCGTCTAAATATAGAAGGGGAAATCTGGGTCCGGGAGTCCGACGGCTCGCCTTTCCGTGTGACGCTGAGCGCGACCGATACCAGCGCGGAGCAGTCCGTGCGCCAGGAGGCCAGTGTCGATTATGTCCCGAGTGAGTTCGGCACGGTCCTCCCGTCCAAGATCAGCCATCGCGAGCTGCGCGCCGGGGCTGTGGCCGCGGAAAACACCTTCACTTACGCCGCGTTTCGCCGCTTCGGAGCGCGTCTCCCCTAAAATTAAACGATGCGCATCGTTTATCTGCACGGGTTTGCGTCCAGCCCGCAGTCCAGCAAGGCGCGGTACTTCGGTGAGAAGTTTTGCCGGGCGGGCATCCCTTTTGAAGCACCCGCGTTGGATCAAGGTGATTTTGAGG
>CAMAVI010000107.1 GCA_945861625.1 Candidatus Sulfopaludibacter sp. SbA3 | reverse complement strand
TGCTGGCCGCCACCAGACGGCGGGCGTGTTCGTCCAGATGCGGCCACATGCCAGCAAAGTACTGAGCAAGTTGGGCATCGGTGTCCATCTCCAACGTGATATCACATCAAGATGGTAGATGTAAAGGTTATTTATTTACGATGCCTTACGGGTAGCGCCTCGATTCCGTAGTGCGCCAGCCGCGTGGGGACATAAACGCTGGGTGGCTCGGGTAAGCGCAGTTTCCCGGCGTGAGTTTTGACCACCAACTCCCAGGCGCTCACAACGCTCAGCAGAAGCGTATTCTTTGGATCGGCCAACCAGGCCGACGCCTTTGGCGAGAGCCGCGAGTCGGCGGCATTCCACCATAGGAAGGCGTGAGTATCCAGCAGGATCTTCACTTCAGCCGGTTGTCCGCGCGGTACCAGTCGTTGAGTTCACGCTCGGACATGACGTCGAAGCCCGCCGACATCCAGATCTTGCCTTTGTCGATTCCCGGAACGCGTTTCTTCACCGGCTTCGGAACAATCGGCGCCAGACGAGCCACCGGCTTACCCGCTTTCGCGATGATGATCTCCTCGCCTGCGCTCACCTGAGCCAGGAGCTTGGAGAAGTGCGTTTTTGCCTCGTGGACGTTGACGGTGGTCACAGGCTCAGTATAACTTAGTCCACAGACTAAGTCTAAGTCCCAAGCCGAGTCTGGATTCGAACAACGATCAGAGCATCACCCGCCGGAAAGCTGGCGGCTAGACTAGGATGCGAGAAAGGGAGGGCCGATGCCGCAGGGTGAGAGTGACAATCGATTCAATGACAACGTTCGGATTCGCCCTGACTGGGCCGCGCTGACCGCTGAGTTCGATGCGCTCCCAAAGCAAGTATTGAGGCGTGATGAAGGAGACCTTTACCATCAAGGATGGATTTTCAGGGGGCACAAGAGGGAGAGCTATGGTCTCAAGCCTTCAATCGAGCGCGCCCACCCTTACTGCGAATGGGCGGAAGCCGAGTATAGAGTCCTCTCAGAGTTCAGATCCAAAGCTCGAATGCATTTGGACCCAGCTCAGATTCCTGCAATGGACGACAAACTCGGATGGCTCGCAGTCATGCAGCACTATGGTGCGCCGACGCGCCTCCTCGATTTCACGTATTCGCCCTATGTAGCGTTGTACTTCGCGCTGCGCAATCGCGACAAGAAAGAGTCAGATCATGTCGAGGTATGGGGTATCGATGCAGCGGCCTTGCGCGAACGGGCTGGTATCAGGAGCAAAGAGGCGGATAAGAAGTCACGGGAGCAGAGGGGTGAGCCGCATAAGGGCGGCAAGGTGTCCTTCAGTCTTGAAGACATGACGTCATCTCTTCAAAACGCACAAGAAGACGACGATTCTTGGGGAAAGCTAATTCGCGAAGCGCTTGATCCGGGGGGCATACGCCGGGAGCACTTCAATCGCAATGGCTTTGTAGCAGTGGCGTTGCCGCCACTTCAGAACTCACGCCTCTCGAGTCAACAAGGCATATTTCTTTTTAATGGGGCGCAAGACCTTCCTTTCGAATCGTCCCTCGACTTTATGATGCAGGATGTCGAGGAGGAATGGTACAAACGCTTCCGAATACCGGAGAACGCGCTAGAGAAACTGGAAGAACAACTATTCCGGTTCAACATCCATGACCTTTCGCTATTCCCCGACGTTGAAGGTTTAGCTGGATTTGTTCGGCAGAAGATACGGCTGCATTGGTGATGCACCTCAGAAATTGTTTAGCGCGAACGTTTGGCCGTGCAGTCTGCGCTAACAAGAACCGTTTGTCCGCGCTGCCAGACTGTCACTAGACTGTCACCCACGCCCCCATCTCCCCCACCCGCTATACTTGTAGTTCTCCCCCGCTGTTGTTATGGCGAACCCGTTCGTTCATCTGCATTGCCACACCGACTACTCCCTGCTCGACGGAGCCTGTGAAATTTCGCAGCTCATGAAGATTGTGGCGGAGCAGAAGATGCCCGCCGTCGCCATGACCGACCACGGGAACCTGTTCGGCGCCGTCGAATTCTACAATCAGGCCAACGAAAACGGCGTCCACCCGGTGATCGGCTGCGAGGTCTACGTCGCCCAGCAAGGCATCGGCGTCCGCAGCGAGTCGAATCGTTACAACCACCTCGTCCTGCTGTGTGAGAACCAGGAAGGCTACCGCAACCTCATCCAACTGGTCTCCACCGGCTACCTGGAGGGCTTCTACTACAAGCCGCGCATCGATAAAGACCTGCTCTCGCGCCACTCCAAGGGACTGATCGCGCTCTCCGCCTGCCTGCGCGGCGACATCAACGAAACTCTGCTGCAAGACCGCTACGAAGACGCGCGCCGCATCGCCTACGAATACACGGACCTGTTCGGCCCCAAGAATTTCTTCCTCGAATTGCAGGACCACGGCCTGGAGCCCGACGCCAAGGTCATGCCGCTGGTGCACCGCCTGGCCTCGGACACCGGCATCCCGCTCGTCGCCACCAACGATTCCCACTACCTGCGCAAGACCGACGCCCGCGCCCACGAAATTCTGCTGTGCATCCAGACCGGCAAGTCCATGTCCGACCTGAACCGCATGCGCTTTGAGCAGGAAGCCTTCTATCTCAAGACGCGCGAAGAGATGATGGCGCTGTTCGGTGAAGTGGAGCACGCGCTCGACCGCACCTATGACATCGCGCAGCGCTGCCAGCTCAAGCTCGAAAAAGTAGCCGAGCCCTTCCCCCGCTTCCCCATCCCGCAGGACCACACTACCGACACATTCTTTGAATACGTCGCGCGCCAGGGATTCGAAAAACGCCGCGCGCGCCTGGAAGCTCTCGCCGCGCAAGGGCATCTCAAGCACGATCTCGCCGAGTACGCCGAGCGCCTGGATCGCGAAATCAAAACCATCCAGGAAATGAAGTTCTCCGGCTACTTTTTGGTCGTCTGGGACTTCATCCGCTTCGCCAAGCAGCGCGGCATTCCGGTGGGCCCGGGGCGGGGTTCGGCCGCCGGGAGCCTGGTCAGCTACTCCATGGAGATTACTGACATTGATCCGCTAGCCTACGGGCTGCTGTTTGAGCGCTTCCTGAATCCCGAGCGCATCTCCATGCCCGATATCGATATCGATTTCTGCACCCGCGGGCGCGGCGAAGTGATTCAATACGTCACCGAGAAGTACGGCCGCGAGCAGGTGGCGCAGATCATCACGTTCGGCACCATGGGCGCGCGCGCCGCCATCAAAGACGTGGGCCGGGTGTTGGGCATGGGCTTCGGCGAAGTCGACCGCATCACCAAGCTGATCCCCACGCAGCCGCTCAATATTAAGCTCAAACAGGCGCGCCAGATGGAGCCGCAGCTCGACGCGCTGGCCCGTCAGGACCCCAAGGTCGCCGAAGTCCTCGAAGTCGCCGAGCGCCTGGAGGGCATGGCCCGCAATGCCAGCGTACATGCGGCGGGCGTCGTGATCTCACCACTGCCGCTGAAGGAAATCGTCCCGTTATATAAGACGAACAAGGACGAAATTGTCACGCAGTACGACATGAATGGCCTGGAGAAGCTGTCGCTGCTCAAGATGGATTTTCTGGGCCTCACGACGCTGACCATCATCGCCGATGCGCTGAAGCTGATCGAACGCCACCGCGGCATCCAACTCACGGTAGAGGAACTACCCATCGACGACAAGAGCACCTACGAGCTGGTCTTCAGCAAGGCGCTGACCAGCGGCGTATTCCAGTTCGAATCGCCGGGCATGCGCGACGTTCTGCGCCGCTATCAACCGGACCGCATCGAAGACCTGATCGCGCTCAACGCGCTCTACCGCCCCGGCCCCATGGACATGATCGACGACTTCGTCGATCGCAAGCATGGCCGCAAAGAAGTTGCCTACGACGTCCCGGAGTTGAAGGAGATTCTCGAGGAAACCTACGGCGTCATGGTCTATCAGGAGCAGGTGATGCAGATCTCCAACCGCATCGCCGGGTATTCTCTGGGTGACGCCGACCTTCTGCGCCGCGCCATGGGCAAGAAGAAGGTCGAGGAAATGGCGCAGCAGCGGGAACGTTTCGTCAGCGGCGCCAAAGCCAAGGGCCACGCCCCCAAAAAAGCCGAGCGCATCTTTGACCAGATGGAAAAGTTCGCCGGCTACGGCTTCAACAAGTCGCATTCGGCCGCCTACGCGTATCTGGCGTACGTAACTGCGTATCTCAAGACACATTATCCAGACGACTTCATGTCGGCCCTGCTGACGTCGGAAACCGGGAACACGGCGAAAGTCGGCAAGTACATCAACGAGTGCCGCGAAATGAAGATTCGCGTGCTCGCTCCGGATGTAAACTCGTCGGACTTCAACTTCACTCCGTGCGAGGAAGGCATCCGCTTCGGGCTAGGCGCCATCAAGAACGTGGGCGCGAACGCGGTGGAATCCATCGCCAAAGCGCGTACGGAAGGTGGCCGCTTTACGTCGCTCTACGATTTCTGTGAGCGTGTCGACCTCGGCGCGGTCAACCGCCGCATGATCGAAAGCTTCATCAAGGCCGGCGCCATGGACACGCTCGAAGGCACTCGCGCGCAGCAGACGGCCGTGATCGATAACGCGATGGAAAGCGGCGCGCGCGCGTGGAAAGATCGCGCCAGCGGCCAGTCGGGCCTGTTCGCCATGATGGCCGCCGAACAGCCTGCCTCCGAACACCCTCTTCCCAAGGTTCCCGATTGGACCGGCCCTGAAAAGCTGACCAGCGAAAAAGAGATGCTCGGCTTTTACATCACCGGCCATCCGCTCGATCAATACAAGGACAAAGTCGCCCAACTCGCCAGCCACGCCACGTCCAATCTGGAAGGACTGAGCAAGGGCACCGAAGTCGCCCTCTGTGGCATTCTCAACGCCATTCAGCGGAAGCGCACCAAAGAGGGCAAGCCTTGGGCCGCGCTGCAGATAGAAGACCTGGAAGGCTCGGTCGAAGCCATGGTCTTCTCCACCCAATTCGAACGGCTCAATGCCTCGCTGGTGGAAGACCAAGCCGTGCTGGTCCGTGGCCTGGTGCTGCCCGAAGAGAACGCCCCGCCGAAGATCTCAGTGCAGGAAGTCGTGCCGCTTGAGGTCGCGCGCGTGCAGCTACCATCCCTGATTTCGATCAAGGTGCCTGTGAATGGCGCTGGTCCCACAGGTGATGCTGACCGCGCCGCCGCCCTGCGGGGCCTGTTCCAAGCCAAGCCCGGCGAAACCGAAGTCCGCCTGCGCCTCGAAAAGCCGCGTGATTTCTCAGTTATCCTGGATGTGACCGTCAAAGTACGGCCGGACAAGGAATTCTGCGCCGAGATCGCCCGCATCTGCGGATCCGAGGCTCTGGAAATCCTCGCAAACTGACGCTCCGCATGGCTGACTCCCCCAAACCGATTGCATCGAAATCCAATCCAGCCAACCCCAGTTGGGAGCGCGTGCAACTGGCGCGGCATCCCAAGCGTCCCCATTCGCTCGATTACATTCAGCGCCTGTTTACGGATTTCCGCGAGATCCACGGCGACCGCTTTTTTGCCGACGATCACGCCATCGTTTCCGGTATGGGCTGGTTTGACGAACGCCCCGTGATGGTAATCGCGCAGCAGAAGGGCCGCGACACCAAGCAGAAAGTTTTCCGCAATTGGGGCATGCCCAAGCCGGAGGGCTATCGCAAGGCCATGCGCGTCATGGAGCTTGCCGCGAAATTTAACCGGCCGATCATCAGTCTTGTGGATACCCTGGGCGCTTATCCCGGCCTCGATGCCGAGGAGCGCGGGCAGGCCGAAGCAATCGCCTATAACCTGCGCGAGATGGCGCGCCTCACCGTGCCCGTGATCGTCGTGGTCATTGGCGAAGGCGGTAGCGGCGGAGCCCTCGGCGTCGCCGTGGGCAACCGCATTTACATGCTGCAAAACGCCTGGTACAGCGTAATCTCACCGGAGAGCTGCGCGGCCATTATTTACCGGGATTCGGGCCGCGCCCCGGAAGCCGCCGCCGCGCTCAAGATCACCGCGCCGGATCTGCTCGAACTCGGCCTGATCGACGGCATCATTCCGGAGCCTGGCGAAGGCGCGCATACCGATCCCGACGCCGCTGCCGAAGCCGTGCGCACTACTCTTCGCGCCAGTCTTGCGGAACTCTGCGGCCTCACCGCCCAGCAGCTCCTCGACGACCGCTACGATAAGTTCCGCCGCATGGGCTCGTTCTTTACCGAAACTACTGCCGCCGGAAAGTGAGTGCTATGAACAAGCCTGTACTGGTGGGAATCGCCATCGTTGCCGTGATCCTCGGCGTCATCGTTTACTCCAGCTTCAATCTGGCGGGCCACCGCGTCGAGGTCTGCGTCAACTACAAGGGTCTGCAAGCCTGCCGCACGGCTTCCGGGTCGAGCGAAGAATTTGCGCGCCGCACCGCGACCTCCAATGCCTGCGCGCAGATTATCTCGGGCATGACCGACACCATCGCCTGTGAGCAGGCCCCGCCCGCCAAAGTGACACTCCTGAAATAGAGTGCACGTGACTCGGGATTCGGCGTCGTTTTTTCGGTGGAGGTCATGCGCGCCAAGCCCTACACTGCGTCCATGAACCCAACTGCTTTGCAGACGCTGCCGCCCCACGCGGAGATGGAACGGGCTTTTCTGGATTCTGATGCTTCCTTTGATGGATTGTTCTTCACCGGCGTCCGCACCACCGGCATCTTCTGCCTGCCTTCGTGTCCGGCGCGCAAGCCTCTGCCGCGCAACATCGAGTTTTTCCCCACCGTGAAAGAGGCCGTGTTTGCCGGCTACCGTCCCTGTAAACGCTGCCGCCCCACGCAAACTTCCGCGCCGGATTGGGTGCGTAATCTCCTGGAAGCCGCGGACGCCGGCCCCTCCACCCGCATTACGGAATCCGCCCTTCGCGAAAGAGGACTGGAACCCGCCCGCGTGCGCCGCTACTTCCTCCGCAACTTTGGCATGACGTTTCAGGCCTATTGCCGCGCGCGCCGTCTGGGCCGGTCTTTTGAAGCCATCAAGGTGGGCGGCGCCATCGATGACGCCGTGTTCGATGCCGGATTTCAGTCGCACAGCGGATTCCGCTCGGCCTTCGCGAGGATCTTCGGGAAACCTCCCGCGCAGGCTCACGGCGGCGCGTGCATCCGCATGTCCTGGATCGAGACTCCCCTGGGGCCGATGGTGGCCGGCGCGGCTGATTCCGGCATTTGTCTGCTGGAGTTTACCGACCGCCGCATGCTGGAGACCCAGTTCCACGTGCTGCGCAAGCGTTTCGCGCTACCCGTGATTCCCGGCGCGAGCGAGCACATCGAACAACTGAAAGTGGAACTCGCCGGATATTTCACCGGCCGGCGGCGCGAGTTCACTGTTCCGTTCACGTATCCCGGGACGGACTTTGAGCAGCGCGTCTGGAACCAATTGCTCCGGATTCCCTATGGCGAGACGCGCTCTTACCAGGAACTGGCGCACATGCTGGGCCAACCGCGTGCCTCGCGCGCCGTCGGCACGGCGAACGGAAAGAACCGCATGGCGATTCTCATTCCGTGTCATCGCGTCGTGAATCTAAACGGGGAACTGGGAGGATACGGCGGAGGCCTGTGGCGGAAACGCCTTCTCCTGGAACTGGAACAGAATTCACGAGCCCTGCTGGCCCCTGGCGTCTAGCCCCTGGCCTCTGCGTTACGCCGCTTTTTGGACTTTTCCGTTCTTAATGCACGAAGTGCACACGCGGATGCGCTTGGGAGCGCCCTTCACCAGGGCATGAACTTCTTGCAGATTCAGATTCCAACGCCGCTTCGTCACGTTGTGGGCGTGGCTCACCCGATTGCCAAACTGGGGACCGCGGCCACAGACATCACACACCTTCGCCATTGCAGAGACACTCCTAATACTGTTTTCTTTTCGTTAGTTTAGCATATGGCGAAGGCTTGGACCATTTCGCCCTGGCGGGTCTTAAGCGATCCCCACCTGCGCGCACGTGCGCATGAAGAAGCCATCCGTCATTCCCGCGATGTAGTCGCAGACTTGGCGATGCAGCGATTGGCCTTCGGATTCCTCCCGGTAGGCCGCCGGCAGCAGCTCAGGGCGGCGATACAGCAGATCGAACAGCGCCTCAATGCGAGCCACGGAGCGCTTGCGGTCCAGCACCAATTGCTCGGATTCGTACACACGTTCCCGCAGGAAACGTTTCAACCGCGCGGCCGCCTCGGCGGTCACCGGCGTGAAACGCGCCACTCTCGTCGAATGGGCGCGCACCGCGTCCACTTCTGCCAGCCCCCGCGCCGCTGAGATTGTGCCTTCCACAAGGCCGGAAACCAGCGCGTCGATCAAGCCGCGCACCACCTCATGCATGCGGATGCGCTCCCCCGCGCCCGGATACTGCATGGATACGGCTTCGTCCAGTTCGCGGAATAAATCGGAAGCCTGCCGCGCGTCTTCCATGGTCACCAGGCCCGCATGATACCCGTCATCCAGATCCGCCGTGTCATAGGCGATCTCATCGCACAGGTCGATCAACTGAGCCTCCAGCGGCGGCCGTAATCCCGGCAGGTATTCGTCGAGCTCGGGTATCTCGCCCGGCGCAAAATCGCGCGAGTGCTTGGCCATGCCCTCGCGCACCTCAAACGTCAGGTTGAGTCCCGGGAAGCGCGCGTAACGGCTCTCGAAGCGCTCCACGATCCGCAAGGCGTGGATGTTGTGATCGAAGCGCTCCCCGAACCGGTGCATCAGGCGGTCCAGTTCCTCCTCCGCAGCGTGGGCGAAGGGCGGATGCCCGATGTCATGCGCCAGGGCCAGCGCCTCCGTCAGGTCTTCATCCAGGCCCAAAACACTCGCGATGGTGCGCGCAATCTGGGAAACCTCAATGCTGTGGGTCAGGCGGTTGCGAAAATGATCCGACACGCCCCCCGTGAACACCTGCGTCTTATTTTCCAGGCGGCGGAACGCCCGCGCATGCACCACGCGGTCGCGGTCGCGCTGAAAGGGGTTGCGGTAGGGGTGCGCCAGCTCGGGGTAGCGCCGGCCCCGCGATTGCTGGATGGGAAAGCGGAGGTGCGCCAGCGCCCCGGAAGCTTCGATGCGCGAGGTCACCTGATGCCGGCTACGGTTTCGCGGGAGTGCTGCCGGCCGTGCCGCCGGTGATGGATCCGGCCGCATTGATCGCGGCCCGGCTGACGGCAATCCGCGTGGACGTGCGCAAAGGATCCAGCAGCTTGCGGGCCTCGTCGGGCTTGGATCCGGCCAGCAACTGGGCGAGCACAATGGTTGCCTGTTCCTTGGAGACCGTGGTGGTGGGGCTGCCGATCAGTTCGCGCAGCACTTTTTCAGCGTCCGCGGGCTTGTTTTCCGAAGCGTAAACCTGCGCCAGCGCCATTTTCGCCATGGCGGCGTATTCCTTCGGCGCATCGTCCACGACCTGTTTGAAGCGCTTCTCGGCGCCCGCCAGATCGCCTTTATCGACGGCCCAACCCGCCAGATACATTCCCGCCACCGCGCCTTCCTGTGTTCCGTTGAACCGCGCCGCGACATCGGCAAACGCCTGCTCGCGGGCCTTGTTCTTGGCGTCTTCGGTATCGAAGTGCAGCCGCCCACCCTGATTGTTGGGTCCGAACGACGCATCCTCGATGCGCAGCGCCTTCGCCAGTTCCACCTGCCGATTCTCGGCTTGATGGCGGCTGTACATCAGCCATGCCAGGCCGATCACCGCCACGGCGAGCACGATCCCGCCATAGCGCAGAACTTGGCTCTTATGTTCGGTGGTCCACTCAAAGACATCGAAAACTTCTTCGGCGAACTTGTCACTCTTCAGTTCTTTACGGGTTTGACGATCCAAGGGAAAACTCCAGAAATACTGCGCTTTTCAGTGTAGCATGGGCGGCCTGTGCAGGACCGTAATCCGTACGTAATCCGTACGTAACTTCGAATCGTGTGCTTGGCCGAAGAATTTGGGGACCTGGTGGGCTATCCCGGGTACAGTCGTGCCTTTTCTTTTAGCGGTGCGCAACCGTGTCCCCAAATTCTTTGGCCGCGGGCGGATGCGCCGGCACCGCAGCCCTTCCTGAGCGACGGATTGCGGACTGACCGGCAGAGCGCCGGGCAGCCAAGTGTCATGGTCGGCAACTGTAATTAGCAGTACGATGCAGCACCTCGCCCTCCCCAGCAGCCTCGCAATACCGGATCTGTTTCCGGTGGAAAAACAGCGATGCTTTCGATGTCGAGATCACGGACTACCAGTAGGAGGGACCATGAGCCGGAGAAAATCAGATCGAATCCCGTTTCCCCATCCGGGTGAGACTCTGCGCGAGGACTTCCTGAAGCCCTTGGGCATGAGTATGAACAAACTGGCGTTGGAGTTGCGGGTCCCCGCCACGCGCCTGACCGAGATTGTTCATGGGCGAAGAGGGATTACGGCGGACACCGCTCTGCGCCTCGCTCGCTATTTCAATACCACCCCTAAGTTCGGGCTGAACCTTCAGAGTTCTTACGATCTGGCAGACCTCTTACAATCTGACGGTGGCGTCGGAAATGAGCGCGGAGGTTATCGAACGCGCCGTCCACCCGCGTGAGGCAGCATAGACAAGCGTTCATAATTCGTCGGTTCGACTCCGATCCGCGCCTTCAATACTTTAGGGCCGGGAGATTTTATCCGCCGGTCGTGCCCTCAGGCTTTTGTGTCTGGGGATCGGCGGCGGGGCGCATAGCGACGACTTTACCAGGGACGACGACCTCCACCGGAAACGGCTTTCCCTCGCGGAGGTACTGTGCCGACAACTTCATGTACTCCGCCTGATTTTTAGCAAAGTCGGCATCTATCGGGACGTCGACGACATTCATAGGGAACGCAGCCTGGCCGGTCAGAATCCTGACCAACTGCTTTCGTATGATCTCACTATCTTTTTCTACATCCTCCTGATACTGTGTCGAGTACGCCTCCTTGGCAATTTGTGTCTTGTCAAAGTCGTAACCGAGGGCCAAAGCCATCTCATACAGTAGGTCAATGAATAACTCGGGGCGTTTCGCGTAGAACACTGCACGCACCTGAGCGTCTTCCGGTTCCTTCTCGCCTAAATGCGTAAAATACGCCGTCCATGCACTCCTTACCTTCCCCTAATCCGTCGGTAAGGATTGGCTGAGGCGCGGCGCGAATAGAGCAAGGTTGGAAAGCGGCAAAGGATAGGGGCGTTTGAGTTGGGGCTGCTGGATTAAGCGAGGGGCAACAAAAAAACACCGATTGGTGCGAGGGAAAGCGGAT
>CAMAVI010000106.1 GCA_945861625.1 Candidatus Sulfopaludibacter sp. SbA3 | reverse complement strand
CTTGCCGCCTTGGGGATCTCTTGGGCGCTGAAAAACAGCGCCGCTTGCTTCGGTTTGCTCTTGCCCATCGCCATACTATCTATGACGTCTGAAACATTTCACCGGTCACATGCTTAGGAGATGTTTCTCGACTTTTACCACGGGCTGCTATGCTTCTGGTTTGCGCGGTGCTTGGATTATCAACGGTTTCGGCGAATGCTCAGGTACAAGCCGGAGCCGTCTTCTCAGGTGATGGCCTGAGAAGCTTTTACCTTGCCGTCGGCAACTATTACCGTGTACCGGATCGCGAGGTGATCGTGGTGCGTGAGCGGGCGCTGCCGCCCGATGAAGTTCCCGTGGTATTTTACGTCGCCAGAACGGCGCGCATCGCTCCGGCGCTGGTCGTGGATCTGCGTAGAGGCGGCATGAGCTGGGCCGACATCGCGTTCCGCTTCCAACTCACTCCGGATATCTACTATTTTCCGGGCGGCCCGCCGTACGGCAAGGCACACGGGTATTGGAAGAAACACCGGCCGCGCGATATCGAGGTCGTCGACGCGGTCAATATCCACTTTCTTTCCGAATACAATCGTGTCTCACCGGATGCGATTCGCGCGGGGCGTTCCCGCGGACCGAGCTATGCCGTGGTGGCGCGGGATTTTGACGGCGGCCCCGAGCGCGGCGATAACGGGCGCGGGCGTTCCGGCGGGCGTGGAAACGGCAAGGGGCGCGGGCGCGACTAGCCGCCAGCCTCTGGCGAGGGCAATGCGTGCGCTACCCTCGTAGAGATGCACCTACCCATCAAGCGCTCCGTGGAGCGCGTGCCCGGCGGGATGATGATCGTCCCGCTGGTGCTCGGCGCGGTGATGGCAACGTTTGCGCCGGATGCCGGGAGTTTCTTCGGCTCCTTCACGGGCGCGCTGTTCACTGGAGCGCTTCCCATTTTGGCCGTCTTCTACGTCTGCCTGGGCGCGACAATTCCGTTTGAGGCGCTGCCGCGAGTGGCGCGGCGCGGCGGAGCGTTGCTGGCCACAAAGGTCGGCGTAGGAATCTTAGCCGGTTTCGTACTGGGCCACTTTCTCGGAGAGCGGCCTATATTAGAAGGATGGTTCGCGGGGCTTTCCACGCTTGCTGTCGTCGCCGCGATCAATGACACCAACGGCGGGCTGTACATGGCGCTGATGGAACAAGTGGGGCGGCATGAAGATGCGGGCGCCTACGCGCTGATGTCGCTGGAAAGCGGGCCGTTTCTCACCATGTTGACGCTGGGCGTCGCGGGGCTCTCCGCGTTTCCCTGGCAGACGCTGGCGGGTGCGATTCTACCGCTGGTTGCGGGTCTCATCCTGGGTAATCTGGATCATGATTTGCGGGCGTTTCTGGGGCGCGCCGCTCCCACGCTGATCCCGTTCTTTGGCTTCGCTCTGGGTTGCACGTTGGATTTGCACCGTGTGTGGCAAGCGGGGATGCTGGGTGTGGCCTTGGGGTTGGTCGTGGTGGCCGTATCGGGAGCCGCGTTGTTGGTGGCCGACCGCATCAACGGAGGCACGGGGACCGCCGGGCTCGCGGCTGCTTCCACGGCCGCGAACGCCGCGGCAGTGCCATCCATCGTGGCGTCGGCGAATCCTGTTTACGCGGACGCGGCCAAATCAGCCACGGTGTTGGTAGCGGCGAGCGTGATCGTCACCGCACTGACGGTTCCCCTATTGACTTTGTGGTGGGCCGGGAGGACGTCATCGCCCAAGAAATAAGGCGCCCGGAGATCGTAATCGCCGCCGACGATTTGTCCGGAGCGGCGGACTGCGCGGCGGCTTGCGCGGTGCGGGGTCTGCGCACGGTTGTGCAGCTAGCGGCGGAAGATCCGGCTTTCGCTCAAGTGCTGGCGATTGACGCGGAGACTCGCAGCATGCCCGCGGAACGCGCTGCCGCGACCGCCGAGCGGCTCTTTGCGGCACACCGGGACAGCCGCGTCTTTTACAAGAAAATCGATTCGCTGCTGCGGGGTCATGTGGGTGCGGAGTTAGCGGCGATGTTGCGCGATGCGGCTCCGGCGGTGGCCGTAATGGCGCCCGCGCTGCCCGCGCAAGGGCGCGTCACCATTGGCGGCTGCCAGTGGTTGAATGGTGAGCGGCTGGCAAGCGCGGATGCGCCACGCGTGCTGAATGCCGCGGGGCTCACGTCCATCGTCATCGAATTTGATATGGTTCGCGGCGGGCAACTCGCGGGCGAGCTGACGGAACTGGCCAAGAGAGCCGACGTGCTGGTGTGCGATGCGGAGACGGATGACGATTTGAGCGCGATCGCCGCGGCAATTGCAGTGCTGCCGAGGGAAACCATCTGGGTGGGCTCGGCGGGCCTGGCGCGGCACGTTCCGGAGGCGCTGGGTATCGCGGGCACGGATGGTGTGGCGGAGGACCCGCCGTGCTTCCGTGGTCCGATTGTTGTCGTTGTAGGCAGCCGGTCGCCGGTGGCGCACGAACAAGCTCGCGGCGTTGGCCTGAATACGATTATTTTGACGCCGGAACAACTGCGCGCGGGCGCTGCTCCCGTGCTTGATCTGAGCAGCGACGCCATCATCGCCATCGCGGCGAGTGGGGAGAACACGGAAGATCCGGGATTGAGCGCGGCGCTCGCGGAACTTGTTGCTCCGCGCATCGGCGCAATTGGTGCGCTCATCGTCACGGGCGGCGAAACGGCGCGCGCCGTACTCACCACGTGTGGAATCACGAGCCTGCGTCTGCTCCAGGAAGTGGAACCGGGCGTGCCGCTGATGGTAAGCACGGGTGCGCGAACCATGCCCGTCATCACGAAGTCGGGTTCGTTCGGCAATCCGGCCACGCTCCGCCGTTGTGTGGAGCTGCTAAGAAGGCGGAAACTGGAATAGCATGCGCCTAGGTCAGATACACAGCCCGAGGATCGCCATCACCATGGGAGACGCCACCGGCGTGGGCCCGGAAGTCGTCATGAAAAGCCTGGGGCATCGCGAGCTGTATGCGCAGTGCCGTCCCATCGTGATCGGCGACGCGGAGCGGTTGCGTGCCGCCGGCCGTCTGGTGGGAAGCGATCTCCTAGTCCGGGCTCTCACCAACACCAACGACGGGCTGGAACATGCCGGCGAGCAGCCGGGTACTGTCGATTGCATCGATCTTGCCTTGATTCCGCGGGATCTTCCGTGGGGACAACTTTCGCCTGTGGCTGGCGACGCGGCGTTTCGCTTTATCAAAGTTGCCACTGAGTTGGCGATGGACAGAAAAGTTGATGCGATCTGCACGGCGCCGATCAACAAAGAGGCGCTGCATGCGGGCGGACACATTTTTCCGGGGCACACGGAATTGCTGGCGGCGCTGACCGGCACGCCCGAAGTGTCGATGATGCTGACCGCGCCCAACCTGCGGGTGATTCACGTGACGACGCACATCGGGTTGCTCGACGCCATCGCGCGCATCGAGCCGGGCCTGGTGGAACGCACGATTGCGCGCGGCCACGAGGTTCTGGTCAAGGCCAGAATTCCACGCCGGAAGATTGGCGTGTGCGGTATCAATCCGCACGCCGGCGAGCACGGCTTGTTCGGCCACGGCGAGGAGGAATCCAAAATCATTCCGGCCGTGGATGCCTGCCGCGCGAGGGGTTGGGATGTGGAAGGGCCTCTGCCCGCCGATACGTTGTTCTATCGCGCGGGCCGCGGCGACTTCGACATGGTGGTGGCGATGTATCACGATCAAGGGCACGGCCCCGTCAAGGTGCTGGGCCTGGAAGCGGGCGTGAACATCACCGTGGGGCTGCCGGTGATCCGGACATCCGTTGATCACGGCACTGCGTTCGATATCGCGGGCACCGGCAAGGCCGACGAGCGGAGCATGCTGGAAGCGCTGCGGCAGGCGATCGCGTTGGCCGATCGGGGCTCGCAGTAAGCCTCTGATATATAATTGTCGCGACGGAGGTGCCCATGAAATCCCGGATGACGTTGATCGTGGCAGCGGCCCTTTTGGTGGCACCGGCGTTTGCCCAGTGGAACAACCTGAAGACCCCTGGGATTCCGCGCATGGCGGATGGGAAACCGAACCTCACGGCGCCCGCGCCGCACACCTCCGACGGCAAGCCGGACCTGAGCGGGATCTGGCGGATGGGCGGGAGAGGTCCGGGCCGCGAATTCGGCTACGACTATGACGTCACCCAGAACCAAGCCGACCTGATCACTCCCTGGGCGCGCGGCGTGCGCCAGCAACGTTTGCAGGAATTCCGCAAAGACAGTCCGCTCTCCCACTGCATGCCGGTAAGCGTCACGTTCCTCAATTTCCGCAGTCTGCTCCGGCTGGTGCAGACGCCCGGCCTCATCGTGACGATGCATGAGTCCCCCAACAGCCCGCACCGTTTGATTTTCCTGGATGGGCGCGAGCTGCCGAAGGACCCCAGCCCCACGTGGCTCGGCTATTCCGTGGGCCGCTGGGAAGGCGACACGCTGGTGGTCAATTCCGTGGGCTTCAACGATCAGGGCTGGCTCGACGTGGGTGGGAATCCGCAGACCGAGTCCCTGCGCCTAACCGAGCGCTTCCGCCGGCCCGATTTCGGACATCTGGAATACGAGGCGACCTTCAACGATCCCAAAGTTTTCACGAAGCCGTTTACGATCCGCACGGTGAAGACCTATGCGGCCGACACCGAGATCATGGAAGACGTGTGCGAGAACGAGCGCAGCCGCGAGCACCTGAGCGGCGGCGCGAACTTACCGGCTGACCTTCTCGCCAAGAACGCGGGCCTCTATTCGGTGGCAGGGAGAGACGTGGAAGTGACGGTCTCCGGCCAGCAATTGATCGTGAAGGACGCGGCGCACGCCCGCGACCAGATCTTCGTTGCGCGTTCGGAAAGCTACTTTTTGTCGAGCGTCAGCGAGGATTTTCTCGAATTTGCAAAGAACTCAAACGGCACTGTCGTCTCCTTCACACGAACCGAGGGGAACAAAAAAGAGCAGGGCGCGCGGAAGAAATAGGGGCCGGCAAACCCGGTCCGCACACTGCCGAAGCCGGCATCGCGAGCCGCTGATATATAATTGACGCGACGGAGGTTCGTATGAAATTTCGTGGTACTTTGCTCGCGGCCCTGACCCTGTTTTCGGCGTCCGCCTTCGCCCAGTGGAGCGATTTGAAGACTCCTGGTGTCCCGCGCCTGCCCAACGGCAAAGCGAACCTTGCGGCGCCCGCGCCGCGCACCGCCGACGGTAAACCCGACTTGACCGGCGTGTGGGAAACGCGCGCCTACAGCGGCGAACGGCGGTACGGCCTGGACTACGATGTGGCGCAAATGATGCCTGCGGGCACGCGGACGCCTTTTGCCGAATCGGCCCGCCTGAGGAACCTGCAAAACTTGCGCAAGGACATGCCTCTTTCGCGCTGCCTGCCCGTCAGCGTTTCCTTTCTCAACTTGCGCAGCGTGACCCGCTTCGTGCAGACGCCGGGACTCATCGTCACACTGCACGAGTCGCCGAATAGCCCTCACCGGTTGATCTTCCTGGATGGCCGCTCGCTGCCGAAAGACCCCAGCCCCACGTGGCTCGGCTATTCCGTGGGCCGCTGGGAGGGCGATACGTTGGTGGTAACGACGATCGGCTTCAACGATCAGGGCTGGCTGGACGTCGGCGGCACTCCGCAGACTGAGTCGCTCAAGCTCACGGAACGTTTCCGCCGGACCGACTTCGGGCACATGGAGTATGAAGTCACCTTTGAGGATCCGAAAGTGTTCACGCGGCCGGCCACGGCGCGCGTGTCCAAGCGGTACATGGCCGACACGGAAATCCTCGAAGACTTTTGCGAAAACGAAAAGGACAGCCAACACCTGACGGCCGGAGCCAAGCTGAGCTCGGAGACGCTGGCCAAGTACGCCGGAACGTACACCGCCACCGGACGCGATGTGGAAGTGGTGGTCGCGGGCGATCAGTTGACGGTGAAGGACGCCAAGTTCCCGACCGATCAGGTGTTCGCAGCCAGCTCCGAAGACCACTTTTCTTCGGCCGTCGGTTATGCGACGATTGCGTTCGCGAGGGACCCAACCAGCGGCGCGATCACGCATTACACGCGTGTCGACGGCAAGTTCTCAGAGAAGGCAACGCGCAAGAAGTAGACGCTTACAGCAGGAGGCAATCATGCGTGCACTTGTGAAGGACCTTGGCCTTGTACTGGTATTGGTGTTTTTCCTGGCGCCCCGGCCGGCGGCGGCGCAGGACGAATGGCTGACGTGGGGCCACGATCCGGAGCGCACGGGGTCCAATCCGGACGAGAAGATTCTCAACAAGGACAACGTCTCCGGACTCGAAGTGAAATGGATCGCCCAGATTTCCACGCCGTCGAAGGACTATGTTCTTTCGACGATGACGGCTCCGGTGGTGGCAACGGTCAACACTCCGCAGGGCCCTTCGTCGAGGCTGTTCGTCGTCGGCAGCGATAACACGGTTTTCGCGATCGACACGGGCACCGGCAAAGTCATCTGGCAGAAAGCCAACCCGAATCCGCTTACGGAGCCCAAGAAGGGCGACTTCCGCTGCCCCAACACGCAAAACGCCACGCCGGTGATCGACAAGGCGACGGGAATCATTTATGTTTCGACGAGCGATGGCAAGCTGCGGGCGTTCAGTCTACTGGACGGCGAAGACCGTATGCCGCCTACGAACTTCACGGACCCCTTCGCGCGCAACTGGAGCCTGAACCTGATTGATGGCGTGATCTATTCGCCTACGGCGCGCGGCTGCCTGAACATGCAGTCGCACTTCACGGCGTTCGACCTGAAGGACCGCCACCCGCTCGAGTATTACACCAACACCGGGATCACATCGGGCGCGTGGGGACGCGGCGGGCTTGTCCGCGGGCCGAAGGGTATCATCGCGCAGACCGCGGACGGTCCTTACGATCCCGGCGCCGGCAAGTTCGGCAACAGCATCGTGACGGTGACTCCCAAGAACTTCCGCTTGCAGGATTCCTTCACGCCGCCAAACTTTGCGTTCCTCAATAAGACCGACCTGGACCTGGGCTCGGGCACTCCGGTGGTGTTCCCGTTCGACAAGTGGACGCTGGTGGCGGCGGTCGGCAAGGAATCGATTATTTATCTGATGGACGCCAGCAACCTGGGCGGCGCCGATCACCACACGCCGCTTTACACATCGCCGCGCTGGGGCAACGACGAGGCGAAGCTGCACGACCGTGGGACCTGGGGCATCACGACAGCGAGTGTAAATGGGAAGCGGTGGATCTATGTGCCGATGATGGGGCCCCCAGCCAAGGACGCTCCGAAGTTTGAGAAGTCCTACGGACCGGCGGATCTGGGTAGCACCATGGCCTTCGAGGTCATCATGGACGCGTCAACGGGCAAGCCCACGCTGGTCCCCAGGTGGATGTCGCGCGACATGCACGCACCCGAGCAGCCCACCGTGGCCAACGGCGTGGTCTACACCGTCATCAGCGGCAAGACTTCGGATGAGTCGCGCGGAGCGATCAAGCCGCCGCCGGGCGTCGAGACTAACGCAGTGCTGTATGCTCTCGATGGGGAAACGGGGCGCGAGTTGTATTCGAGCGGCAAGCTGATGCCCAGCTTCACGCACTTCGGCGAGCCCGTGGTGGTCGGCGGCCAGGTTTACGTCTGCACCTGGGACGGCAAGATCTATGCGTTTGGGGTGAAGAGGTAGGGAACGCGAACAACGGGAAGGAACCCAACGTTGCAGATCATCTACGCGGCGCCATTCATTCTGCTGTCCATGGTTGGCGCCTTTCTGTGTTTCATCATGCCCAAGCTGCGGAAATACTCCCTTCAAGTAGCGGCCGCTCCGCTCGCTTTCGGATTTTGTTCTATCACTGGAATGTTGGCCGTCTCTCTCCTCAATGACTATTCGGGTCTTCACTATGCGGTCCTAGATGAGCCGATCATAGGTGCGAGGGGTTTCGCACTGATGGCAGCTATTTACCTTCTACCCGGTGTGCTCGGGGCAGGGCTAGCGATCTGGATTGTTGGTCGTATCAGCGCCATCCTCATGGGTAGGCTCTAGACACGTGCCGTTGACATTCACGTGATCTTGACCTGCCCGGATTGTGATACGCGGGCGACGAAAGGTCCTGGCCCGGAGCGGAGGATTTTGTATATCCGCGGGAGCGCCTTCAAGAAGACCGAAGCGATTTCCATGCCCCGCAGATTCCCCGCCGTAAGGACGAATACTCTGGTGTTGCTCGCTCTCAGCGCGGCAATTTCCAGGGGACGATAGCGCATCCTCTGGTCTTTGGTCAGTACAACCCAACCCCACTCGCCTACGCTTCGAAGCCAGACGCGGTCTTCCTCGTCGCGCGCGAAATGGTCGTCGTGAATCTCAACAACGACACCGGCTTTGCTAAGTTCCGCGCAGATTGGATCTATGCCCAACGACCTGTCGATGAAGAAGACTACTCCATCAGGCGGCTTCGCAACGGATGGCTTCTTCGATGGCACTGGTGTCTAGACGGAAGTCCTTTGCAAGTTCCGCGACGGAATCGCCGGCCCGGTAACGTTCGTAAATCGACGCAACCGGAACGCCCGTGCCTGCGATCACAGGGCGGCCAAACGACACGGCGGGATTCATGACCACGACACGGGGGTCTGTTCTCGGAGCCGCTTCCGACTCTGTTTCGCGAGTGAATGGGTACAGTTTGATGGGAAGCCCTTTTGCATCCCTCTCAATCCGCGTGAGGTAGACGCTGATGACATCCCTCATGGCCTGTTGCCCTTCGCGCGAAGCGTTGATCAACGCCCCGTAACGTTCCATGAACAAATCCAGACCATCTGTTTGAAACGTCTGATCAATCAAAGGGCGTTCGATGTGGAATTGCCGCCTTACATAGTCGAGAGCCGCGCGGACCTTAGGTAATTTCACACCGTGATGGCGGCGGATGGCTGCCAGAACATGGGCTTCCACGAGATTGAGAAAGGAAAGATACCGTTCGCCGCGATCGTCCACGTGTATCAGGGGACGGGAGCGCTTTGGCTTCCCGGCGACCGGGTACAGTCTGCCGGAAATCCAACTGCGTAGGGTTGCTTCCGGCATGCGGAGATAATGCGCTGCTTCGGCGATGGAGTAAGCAGGCGCCACCCGTGGGTCTACCGTTTTGTAGTCAACGTCAGCCGTCTTGCGCACCATGGCCACCTCACAACATTATCGTCGCAATATGTTGTAGGTGCAACGCGCCACGCCCCGTTACTTCGTCATCCCCTTGTAGAGGAACTTCTGGACGCGGTAGCCTTGCGATTCGCCGACCAGGATATTGCCCTTAGGGTCGGTGGCGATGCTGTGGGCGTGGAAGAGCTCGCCCGCTTTGCGTCCGGGACGGCCGATGGTGCCGATGGTCTCAAGCGTCTGGCGATCCAGGATAGCAATGTGGTCGTCGGAGCCGTCGGCCACGTAGATGAAAAGCTGCTTGGGATCGCGTGACAGCGCGACGCCATAAGCCGAGCCCGTCCCCGCCGTGTCCCTGCGCCCGACGTAGGCTTCCTTCACGAACGTCCCGTCCGGCTTGAAGGCTTGCACGCGGTTGTGCCCGCGGTCGGCGACATAGACCAGGCCGTCTTCGGAGATGGCAACGCCGTGCACGGTATTGAACTGCGGAGCGCCCGGCCCCGAGGTCCTGCGCTCGTTCGGCACGCTGTCGTCCGGCTTGTTGCCGTAGGCTCCCCAATGCCGCTTGTACTTGCCGGTTTCAGCGTCGAACACGATCACGCGGCGATTGCCGTAGCCGTCGGCGACGTACAACTCATTGGTCTTGGGATCGACGACCATGGTGGTCGCGCGGCTCACGTTGGCCGGATCGTTGCTGTTGACTTTCTGCCCGGCGTGGCCAATCTGCAGCAGGAATTTTCCGGTCTTGCTGAACTTGAGAATCTGGCCGTCGCCATCGCCGTTGCCGGCTAACCAGACGTTGTCTTTGTAGTCGACCGTGATGCCGTGCTCGCCGCTGCCCGGACGCCCGTCGCCGTTGGTGCGGTGTTGCTTGGTGCAGGACGCGCACTCGGCGTAGGAAGAGAACAGGCCACCGCGGTTGGTCCACTGGTATTCGCCGGTCTTGGAGGGCCCGCCCCAGCCTTGGATGTAGTTGCCCTTCTCGTCGAACTCGAGGACCGGCGGCGCGACCTTGTAGCCGTTGTCCATCGAGTTGCCGTCCTCGATAGTGTGCGGGCGCTGGAACACCCACACGTTGCCGTGGGAATCCGCGTTGACGCCGCCAACGCCGCCCATGTTCATGTGGTCCGGCATGGTGGGGAAGTTGGGGTCGACTTGAAAAATCGGCAGGACCCGTTTGGGGCCGTCCGCGACGGCGGTGTTCTGGAGCAGACCGCCGAACGAGACAAGCAGCGCAATACCAAGAGATGTTACGCCTACCCAGGTGTGGATCTTCATTTCTTCACTCCTTTCGCGGTGAGAGAAAGCATTACGCTTCCAGAAGCTGGTTGTGCTGGGAAGCGATCAGCAAGAACAGGCAACCGGAATCGGAATGCGTTTCGCCGTGCTCGGTACCGGCTTCGGCCCGGCAATAATCGCCGCCGTGCATGATTTCTCCGGCCACGTGGAGGTCGCCGGATAGCAGGAACAATTCTTCGATATCGGCGTGGCGGTGTGCGGCGTAGCGGGCGCCCGCTTCCATACGGACCAGCATGGTCTGGTTCTCGCGCAACGTATCGGTGGACAGAAGCTTGTAGTCGATGCCGGGCGAAAACGGCTGCCAGGCCACCTCGGCGGAGCGGGCAATCAACAGTCCGCCTTCATGCATGACGTGTCCGGGAACGCGCGGGGCGCGCGCTGTCTTGGCCGCAATGCGGCCACGGAGGCGGTCCGGGGCGGGCACGGCCGCCGCAACGGCCATCTCATCGGTTACCGTGTTGAGGATGCCTAATTCAGCCTGGCAAGGCGCGCAGCCACGCTCCAGGTGCCGCTCGAAGTCCGCGTGCGCGGCCTCGTCGAGCAAGCCGAGCGCATACAACGCAACATTCGCGTGAATATCGGCCGCATGAATATCCGCTTCGTGAATCTCCGTGCCCATTCCTCCACCTAACCTCTAGCATAATCCACTCGCCCCGGCTAACTGTAAGGAGTCCCGCAGGCGGGCCATGCCCAGCCGTATCCGCGATTTCACGGTCCCCAGCGGCAAGCCTACATGCTCGGCGATCTCCGTCTATAGGGGACCCGGTTTTCTTGGACACAGATTAGGGAATCTGAGCAAGATCCAAGGAGACTGAAAGTAATGGCAGATGAAACAAGAGAGACGAACGGTTCCGGGGCAGCAGA
>CAMAVI010000105.1 GCA_945861625.1 Candidatus Sulfopaludibacter sp. SbA3 | reverse complement strand
CGGGCGTGCGTGCTTTCCACCATCTTCATCTCCCCCAACTCCCCTCGCGTCAAAAACACTGCCTCAATTTCCCGTTACGTCCCCCTCATGCCCCGCGCCACTGCCTTCCTTGACCGTCAAGCCAGCCCTTACCGACGGATTAGGGCCTGAGGCACTCGGCTTGACACTTCTCCCGCCCGCGCCATAAAGTGAGGTTGAATCCAAGTTGAGGGTGAAGCCTGGGGAGGATAATTCCATGACCTGTCGAGTGAATCGTTGGATGAACCTTATCGCGATGGGACTGGCCGCGCTGGCTTTTGCCGCTGCCCCGGCATTGCGCGCCGCCGACACTCCCGCTTGTGATCCGGACAACGCGGGGATCAAGCTGCCTCCCGGATTCTGCGCATTTCTGGCGGCCGATGGCCTGGGCGTTGCGCGGCACATGACGGTTGCCGCCAATGGTGATCTCTACGTGGCCCTCAAGGACGGCGGCGTCGCCGCGCTGCGGTCCACCAAGGGCGACGGGCGCTTTGATGTGAAGGAAAAGTTCGGAACCGTCAGCACCACGGGGATCGTGCTGCGCGGCGGCTACCTGTATGTTGCTTCACCCACGGCCGTGATGCGTTACAAGATGACGCCGGGCCAACTCAAACCGGCCGGCGAGCCGGAAATCGTGGTGAAGGATCTGCCGGGTGTCCGCCAGCACGGTGACAAAGGAATCGCGTTTGACGGCAAGGGCGGGTTGTACGTGAATATCGGTGCGCCGTCCAACGCCTGCCAGGCGCGCGACCGCTCGGCGAGGTCTCCGGGCCAGGACCCATGCCCTCTGTTGGAAAAGAACGGCGGGATCTGGAAGTTCGATGAAAACAAACTAGGCCAGACCCAGGCCGACGGCGTCCGTTTTGCCACCGGGCTTCGCCAGATGCTGGCGATTGCCTGGGGCGGCGACGCGCTCTACATCGCCATGAACAATCGTGATTCGCTGGACACGCTGTGGCCGGGAATGTTCACGGCTCAGGAAAACGCCGAGCGTCCGTCGGAAGGCTTGTTCCGCGCCGCTTCGGCTGGAGTGAACTTCGGCTGGCCCTACTGCTTCTTTGATTACACCCAGAAGAAGTTCTTCTTGAATCCGGAATATGGCGGCGATGGCAAGACCGTGGGGCGATGCACGGAGTTTACTCCGCCGGCGGCCGCGTTCCCGGCACATTGGGCGCCCGTGGATGTGGGCTTTTACACGGGCAACCAGTTCCCGGCCAAGTACCGCAATGGCGCTTTCATCGTGTTCCACGGCTCGTGGAATCGCGCGCCGGAACCGCAGGGGGGCTACAACGTGACGTTCCAGCCCATTGTGAATGGCAAGGCCGCGGGCGATCCCGAGACCTTCGCCGGTGGGTTCCCGGGCAAGACTCCGCTGATGAACCCAGCGGAGGCGATGGCGCGCCCGTCCGGGATCGCGACCGCCCCGGATGGCTCCATGTACATCGGCGATACCGAAAAGGGCCGCGTGTGGCGCGTGCTCTATCGCGGCGGCAAATAGCCGCGAGTAGCGCGCGTTACGGAGCCGTGTTCCATGAAACGAGTCGTCCTGATTGTTGTTGCGTGTGTCGCGGTGCTTCTCCTCGGGGCGCTGGCGGTTCCTTTTTTCATCGATGCCAACCAGTTCCGGCCGCGCTTGGAAGCGGAACTCAGCAAAGCGCTGGGCCGCGAAGTGAAACTCGGGGACCTCAAGGCTTCGCTGCTGGCCGGAGGTGTTTCCGCTGCTGATCTTACGATTGCCGATGACCCGGCATTCAACCGCGGGCCGTTCTTCCGGGCGAAGGCGCTCAACATACAGGTGGAATTGCAGCCGCTGATTTTTTCACGCAAGCTGATTGTTACCGGCATTGAAATCGACAGCCCTGAGATTGAATTGATGCAATCCAACGCCGGTGTGTGGAATTTCGCGAGCTTGGGCAATCACGCGGCCGCGAAGGAATCTGGGCCAGGCGGAGGATCAGCGCCGCCGGAGCTGACAGTCAAGCTTCTCAAGATTACCAACGGCCGCGTTTCGCTCAAGACTCCCGGCGATCCGCCCAAGACGCTGGAGAAACTGAATGTCGAAGTCAGGGATTTTTCCGCCGGCGCGGCGTTCCCAATCACGATTGCGGCCAGTATCCGGGGCGGTGGCGAATTGAACTTAACCGGCAAAGCCGGCCCGATCAACGCTCAGGACGCTTCCGGGACGCCCTTTGACGCCGCCGTGAAACTCAGCCAGCTCGATCTTGGCAAGACCGGGTTCGTGCGGCCGTCCACCGGCGTTGACGGGCTGGTGTCGATTGACGGTACCGTCGCGTCTACCGGAAATAGCTTGGCGGTGAAGGGAGCCATTCAAGCGCAACGGCTCAAACTTGCCAAGAACGGCAAGCCCGCGGCGAAAGCCGTCGGCTTCGACTTCGCGCTGAGCCACGACGCGAAGAAGCGCGCGACCTCGCTCCAGCGGGGCGACGTGCGTATCGGCAACGCCAAGGCGCAATTGAGCGGGACGTTTCGCGCGGAAGGCTCCAGCAACATAGTGAATGTGAAGCTTGCCGCTCCGGCCATGGCGATCGAGGAACTGACCGCGATGCTGCCGGCGCTCGATATCGTGTTGCCGCGGGGTTCGTCGTTGCAAGGCGGGACCGCGGCTGTCAATCTCACCGTGGAAGGTCCGACGGATAAGCTTGTTTCGAACGGGTCGCTAACGATTCAGAAGACGCGGCTGGCCGGGTTCGATTTGGGGAGCCGCATGAATACCGTCGCCAAGCTGACCGGCATTAAGGTCAGTCCGGATACGGATTTCGACAACCTCAGCGGGAACGTTCACGCCGATCCGGCGGGCGTGCGCATCGATGCCATTTCCGTGATTGCACCGGCGATTGGCGATTTGAGCGGAGCGGGGACCATCAGTCCCGCCAACGCCTTAGATTTCAAGATGTCCGCGAAATTGCGTACTGGCGGCGTGCTGAGCATCGTGAACCCCGGCGGCCAGACCACTGTGCCGTTCTCGATTCAGGGAACCGCGGCGGAGCCGAAGTTCGTGCCGGATGTCAAAGGCATCGTCGGCAACATGGCGGCGGAAAAAATTAAGCCTCTGACCAATACCGATGTGGGCAAGGCGGCCACGGGTATCATAGACTTGTTCAAACGCAAGAAATAGAACTGAGGACACCGAGTGAGCACTAACGTCTCCGGCGCACCGTCGGCCTACGACACCATCCACACACAGAAGACTATTCTGGGCCATCCCGCCGGGTTGTTCGTTCTGTTCTTCACCGAAATGTGGGAACGGTTTTCCTATTACGGAATGCGCGCGCTGTTGATTTTGTACATGGTGGACTACCTGATCAAGGGCGTGCGTGATGGTTCGATCCACGTGGCCGGATTTCTGCCGTTGCAGGGTGCGATCCAGGGAGTTTTCGGACCCTTGGGTGTCCAGCCGCTGGCGTCGCAGATTTACGGAATCTACACGGCGCTCGTTTACTTTACTCCACTATTTGGGGGCATGCTCGCGGACCGCTACCTCGGTCAGCGCAAAGCCGTGGTGATCGGCGGCATCCTCATGGCCATCGGCCAGTTCTTGCTGGCGGCCGAGTCTATGTTCCTGCTCGGTCTGCTGTTTCTGATCCTGGGCAACGGCAGCTTCAAGCCGAACCTAGCAACGCAAGTTGGCAGTCTCTATCCACCCGGCGATCCGCGACTGGACCGCGCGTACAGCATCTACTACATGGGCGTAAACCTGGGCGCGTTTTTCTCGCCGCTGGTATGCGGAACGCTGGGGCAGAAATACGGCTGGGCGTACGGATTCTCGGCGGCCGGCGTGGGTATGATCTGTGGGTTGATTTTCTATCTGTGGGGGCAAAAGTTCCTGGCCAAGGATCTGTTGACGCGGACGCAAGAAGGGCAACAAAAAGAGAAGGTGAAGCTGACCGCCAAGGAATGGAAGGTCATCTTCGCGCTGATGGTGCTGATTGTGGTGAACGCCTTCTTCTGGGCCGTGTACGAGCAGCAGGGCAATACGTTGCAGCTATTCGCGGATCGCAATGCCGATTGGCACGTGTTCGGATGGGAGATGCCATCCACCTGGTTCCAGTCCTTCAATCCGATGCTGATTTTCGCGTTAACGCCGTTACTCATCAATTTCTGGGGCGGCCAGTCACGCAAGGGTACCGAGCCCGGCAGCATCACGAAAATGGCCATGGGCTGCATTCTGCTGGGCGTGGCGTTCCTGCCGCTGGTCTACATCGCGCGCGGCATGGGCGAAACCGAGAAGATCAGCTTCCTCTGGCTCATTGGCAGCACCTTCATTCTCACGATTGGCGAGCTGTACCTGTCGCCCATCGGGCAATCCCTGGTCGCGCAGGTAGCGCCGCCCAGCCTCATTAGTATGCTGATGGGCATGTGGTTCCTGTCGAATTTCATCGGCAACTATCTGACCGGCTACCTGGGGACGTTTTACGAAACGATGTCGCGCGACGCCTTCTTTATCATGCTGGGCGGGTTGGCGCTGGCCGCCGGTTTGGCCATATTCGCGCTTGGCAAACCGCTGCGCAGCGCCATGGGGCACAAGGTTTGAAATCCCGCCCGGCCCGGCCTTGCAAGTCTTCCCAAATCGTGATAAAAAATCGGTGAGAGGCTCATAGAGACTCAAACACTGTTTTCAAATACCTCACGGAGGCTCGAAGTTTATGTCGATTCGACGGCTCTTTGACTGGCGCTTGGTTTCCTTGTTCGCCGTTCCAGCCGCGCTGTTCTTCGCCATGTCCATGGGAGCGCAGACGCCCGGGAATTCCGGGACCATCAAAGGCATTTTATTGGATACCGAGTGTTCTCCCAACGCGGAAGCGCGTATGGTCTCCACACCCACTCCTCATTTCGAAGGTGGGACGGTGTGGGCTTACACGCACACCCGCAAATGCCTGCTGATGCCTGCCTGCCAGCGCAGCGGATATGGCGTCTATAGCCTGGATACCTACAAGTACCTGAGCTTTGACGCGGCCGGGAATCAGAAGGCGGCGGCAGCGCTGGCAGCATCCAAGCGCGAGGACGATATCCGCGTGGAAGTAACCGGCCAGGTGGATGGGGACAGGATCAAAGTCGCCAGCTTGAAGATCCTGCCGTAGGCATGGGGCGCCCCCACTAGCAATGGCGGGGTGGCGTCTGTTCAACACAGGCGAGGTATAATTATTCATTCAGGTGAATAATTACTCATGGCCACTCCTGTCGGTATCGTAGGGTTCCGCGGCTATAGCGGCGCGGAACTCGTCACCATCTTAAGCAAGCATCCTCACGTCGAGCCGGTTCTGCTCGAACATAGGGAGTCCGACGACGGCCAAGGGCCGCTGGGACATCCCGGGCCTCGCCGGGAAAAATTGGATCTGGCGCGCTTGGCGGCGAGCGGGCTAGGCGCCGTGCATCTGGCGACGCCGCATGAAGTGTCGATGGAACTGGCGCCGGCGTTTTTGAAAGCCGGCATCAAAGTGATCGACCTGAGCGGGGCGTTCCGCCTGGAAACGGCCGAGAACTATCTCCACTGGTACAAGGAAAAACACACCGCGCCCGAACTGCTGGCCGAAGCCGTCTATTCGATTCCAGAGTTCCATCGCTCGCAAGTTCCGGGCGCGCGGTTGATTTCGAATCCAGGCTGTTATCCGACGGCCGCCAGCCTGGCGATTAAGCCGCTGATCGACGCGGGCGTAGTGGATCGCGGGGCGGGAATCGTCTGCGACGCGAAGTCGGGCGTAAGCGGCGCGGGGCGAAAGCCTTCGCTCAAGACCAATTTCTGCGAGGTCACGGAAAACTTCTCGGCGTATTCGGTGCTGCATCACCGCCACGTGCCGGAAGTGCTGCGCAACTCGGGTCTCAAAGAATCCGAGTTCAGCTTTACGGCGCAGTTAATTCCGATTGACCGCGGCATTCTGGAAACGATTTACTTCCGCGCAAAGAATGTGAAGTCGGCGGCCGATCTGCTGGCGATTTATCAGAAAGCCTACGAAGGCGAGCCGTTTGTCCGGCTGTATGCGCCGGGGCAGGTTCCCGACTTGCGCGCTGTGGCGCGGACCAATTTCTGCGATATCGGGATTCACTTTGACGCGCCAACGGGGCGTACGGTGATCGTTTCCGCCGTCGACAACCTGGTGAAGGGCGCGGCCGGACAGGCGGTGCAGAACATGAACCTCGCGCTCGGGTATGCGGAAACGGCTGGTCTGCTGTGAAGCTTCTGATCAAGCTGGGTGGCACTTTGCTGGATCAAGCGGAATCGCGCGAACGGCTGGCACGGGAAATCACAGAGGTCGCGCGGCGTGAGTCCGTCGTTGTCGTTCATGGTGGCGGCAAACAAATGACTCGCTTCCTCGCTGAGCGCGGCGTGGAGAGCCGCTTCGTCAACGGACTGCGCGTCACCACGCCCGATGTGATCGATGCTGTTGTGAAAGTATTCGCCGGCAGCGTGAATGCGCAACTGGTAACAGCGTTCCGCGCGGCGGGAGCCAAGCCCGTGGGACTCAGCGGCCTCAGCGCGGGATTGGTGGACGCGGTGCAGCTCGATCCGGAACTAGGACAGGTGGGCAAGCCGGTGGCGTCCGACGGAAGATTGCTGGACGTGCTGGTGCGCGAGTCGTACTTGCCTGTTGTCGCTTGCGTTGCTGGCAACGCGCAGGGCGCCATTTTTAACGTGAATGGCGATCAGATGGCTGTCGCGTGCGCGCAAGGATTCGCGGCGGATCAGTTGATCTTCCTGACCGACGTGGAAGGGGTGCGTGACGGGTCAGGACAGACGCGCTCGCAACTCACCATCGCCGAGGCGCGGGAACTCATCGACACCGGCGTGGCGGTGTCGGGTATGCAAGCCAAGCTTGAATCCGCCATGAGCGCGCTGCGCCATGGCGTGGGCCAAGTCCGTATCGCCCCCGGCGCGCGCGTCGGCATCGTGGATGCGCTGCTCGCGGGCGAAGCTGTGGGAACCCGTCTGATTCCGGCTTAGCGTTATTTCAAGATGCGGATGCGGTGCGATTCGCTATCCGCCACGTACATCACACCGTTGGCGGCCAATAGCCCGTGTGGGCGCGACAGTTTGCAGTTGAGCGGATTATCCTCGGGCCCATCGCCGCGCGCTCCCGCGCCCAGGACCGTGTTGATGATTCCGGTCTTGGGATCGAGGCGCCGGATGACGTGGTTCTCCGTGTCGGCAATATAGAGTCCCAGCTTAGGCGAATAAGCCAAACCCTTCGGGCCGCCGAGTTTCGCTTGCTTGGCCGGGCCGCCGTCGCCGCTGTAGCCGTTCTCTCCCGTGCCGGCGATGTGGTGCAGCGTTTGCGTTTTGTAGTCGATACGGTAGATGGTGTTGCCTTCGCGCAGAGCCAGATAGAGATCGCCGTTGGGCGCCATGGCGAATGTGCGGGGACCTTTTAATGGAGTGCCCTTCACTGGCGCGCCGTCGGGCGTGGCGATGGCTTCGCCTGTCCCCGAGTACGTCTCGATGGTACCGGTCTTCATGTGCAAGCGCCGGATGCGGTGGTTCTGGATATCGCAAATCAGCAGATCGCCGTTCTTGTCGAAGATGATGCTGTGCGGCTGGCGGAGTTGCGCCTTGTTGCCCGGGCCGCCGTCTCCGCTGAAGCCCGGCATGCCGGTGCCCGCGACGGTGGAAATGATGCTGGTCTTCATGTCGACTTTGCGGATCACGTGATTGTCGCGTTCGGCGATGTACATGTCGCCCTTGGCGTCGAAGCGCACCTCGTGCGGCATATTGAGTGACGCCATCAAGGCTGGGCCGCCGTCGCCGCGATACGCCTTCTGTCCATCGCCCGCGATCGTTATGATCTTCTTGGTCTTGAGATCCAGCCGCCGGACGCGCTGGTTGTTGATGTCGCAAAAGTAGAGCCCGCCATCCGGGCCAATCGCCATGCCGTAGGGATTATTGACTTGGTTGTCGGAATACCCGCCAACCCCGGTTCCCACGAACGTGGTCACGGAAGGAGATGCGCCCCAGGCGTGGATGGAGGAGCCCGCCAGGGCCAATGCGAAAGCAATGTACGGAATCTTCATGACTACTAATCTACTATTTCCGGCCTATTCGTCGGCTAGTAGCACGCGCATATAGCACGCGCATATTGACTGTGCCGGTTCGCTGGCTTTGCTCCTGAAATTCACGCATGGCATCTTCGAACGACTCGCAGCTCGTGACCCGTAAATGCGCGGCCGGATCGTTTCGCGCGCACCACAGACGGATCGTGTGTTCCGGCTTCAGCAAGCGCTTCATCAGTGCGTGAAAAACAGTACCGCTGATTTCTTCCCCGTCTCCGAGTGCGCTGACCGTGTCGGATACAATGCCATCCGACGTGCCGGAATGACCGTCATGGACCAGAAAGACGGGGGCGCCATCTAGCGCGGATAACTCGGACTCAAGCTTCTGGATATAGTCCTGCGCTTCGCAAACCGGCAGCAAGCTCAGAGGCTCAAGCCCGCCGAGGTCGATTGGCGGACCTGAGAACGTCAAAAAGTGACTCATCCGGGTATCTCCAAAAGTGCCTTGCCGCCCGTCGTACAAGAACGCGCCAGTGACGAAAGAGGCTTCGCGATGAAGTTCAAGGTTTGGCGGGTGTCATCGCGGCCCGCCGGCCGCCGAGTTCAATTTCAACCACGCGGTCCTTGCCCAGGCCGGCTTTCACGCGGTCGCCCGGCTTCTTGTCCCACAGCATCAGCCGCACATCGGCGATAGACTTGACCCGCTGGCCGTCGATCTCCGCCAAGAGATTGCCCTTCTTTAACCCGGCCTTCTCTGCTGCGCCACCAGGGCTGAGCGTCTTGATGCGCACCTCGCCGTCCTTCTCTTCCATCGTGATGCCCAATGTCCCTGCTGGTAGAAGATTCTGTTTCGGCGTGAGCAGGAGGTAATCGGCCATATCCGCCTCGATCTCTTCGCCGCTGCTGAGCACGATGGCGTAGCTTGCCTGCGTTTGCCGCGCCACTCTCTTGGGAATGCCCGAGCCATACGAGATGTGGCCGGAGCCCGCCAGGATCACCATGCGGTGTGTTGGATTGTCATTTAGGTACTTCGCCGCACTGGTGGCCATGCCTTCGTCCCAGGTAACTTGCGCTTCCACGAAGCGATCGAAGTCACCCGGCTTGGCTTTTGCCGAATGTCCTTCGAACGCGGAACGGAGACGCGCCTTGTAGGCGTCGTCGGCGGGCGGAATCTCTTTCGGCAGGTAGGCGCGCTGCTCGGGAGAAAGTCCGGCGAGGCCCGTTTTACCCACTTGTGATGCCATGGACTTGGGAACGTTCAGTGCCCGGACTGGAATTTTGTTATCGTGCGCGAAGCGGAAAATCGGAGCGTAAAGGCGGTAGTCGTAACCCCAGCCAGGATAGTATTCCGACGCGCGCAGGAACTGCTGCTCGGGGATGCGCCCGGCAATGTAGTCGTCCACTGTGGATTGAAACGGTTGCTGCAAGTATTCGACGCCGATGGCCAGATTCGGATCGGCGGCATACAGACGCTTGATGATTTCGAGCTGATTCAGGTGATGATCGTAGCGGTCATGGAATTCGCCCACGAAAACTACCCGCTTGGCGGCAAGTTGGGACACAAGCTTGTCGATCGCCATGGGAGTGGCCAGATCCACGGCGTGCAGCGGGGCGGCGTCTTGCGCCTGAAGGAGAGAGAGGCAGCCGAGCGCGAAGGCCGGCAGCAGTCGAATATCGCGAAGCCGCATGGCTCCGATCATAGCAGCGCGTGGGAGCCGCATCGTCAAGGCCGGCGCCCTGCGGTAGACTGAGGGAAACCTCAGCCACACCGTTTCCATCCGATGCAGCCAAGCAGAAGATACGTTGATCTCATGATTGCGCTGCTCATTGGCGCATCGTTCTTTCTGTTTCTACTGAGTACGCCCAGCATCCCGGGTGGTGACGACAGCTACCGGCACTTGAAGATGGCCTCCCGTTTGGCGACGGAACCCTCGGCTGTCTTTAGAGACCCCTGGCTGTTGCCGTATGCGTGGCCAAAGCCGGTGGACGCCTGGTTCGGTTATCACGTCCTGCTTGCGCCATTCACGGTTTTTCTGCCCATCATTGTCGCGACTAAAGTGTTCACGAGCCTGCTTTTTGCCGGCCTCGTTTACGTGAGCATACTGCTGCTGCGCCAACTGGATGTAGAGTATCCGATCCTATGGGCCATGCTCGTAGTCGCGGGCAGTGGCACCGCACTCTACCGTGCGACTTTGTCGCGTCCCTTCCTGCTTTGCAATTTGCTGGTGTTGCTGGCGCTGTTGTTCACGCTGCGGGGGAAGCCCGTGGCCGTGGGACTGATCTCAGCGGTTCACGCAGCGTCCTATTCAATTTTCGTTTTCGTTGGATTGGCTCCGGCCATGGCATTCCTTTTGAGCCGCAATCGCCGCTCAGCGCGGAGTCTGCTGGCGAGTGGAGCGGGGATGGCTGCCGGGCTGTTGTTTAATCCCTACTTTCCGGAAAATGTCCGCTTCGATATCGTCTGCATGGCACTGGTGGGCATTGCCAGGAAGGCGCACGTGCAGCTTGGCCTTGAGCTTGAACCCATCACCCCGTGGTGGTTTGCTGCCTCCGCGCCGGTGATGGTGGTTTGGGTACTCGGGATCTTTCGCTTTGTGAAACGGCGGCCGCCGTTGCAATGGGAGGCGTTGAGATCGGAAGCATGGCTGCTATTTGCTCTATCTCTGGTAACGCTGGGGGCCAGCATTCAAGTATCACGGACCATGGATCTCTTTGTTCCGATGGCGGTCCTGTTCGCGGCCGTGGTGCTGTCTCCATGGGTCCGGGCCCATCGCCGCGACTTTTTGTGTCTGATGGGAGTGCTCCTCCTGGTCTGCGGCGGCAACGCGGTCCTGACTTACTTCAACCTGAGGCAGGCTGTGCCCCATGAGCGATTTCTCGGCATTTCCCGGTATTTGTCGGCCAATGCCCCTGGAGAACTCGTCGCAAACGCCCAGTGGGACGAATACCCGTTCTTGTATTTCTGGAACGCGCGCAATCGTTATGTGATCGGCATCGACCCAACGCTGCTTTATCTATCGGATCCTCGCAAATATTGGTTCTGGCGCCACATTGCCGAAGACGAGACCGGCACCTGCGATCACGAACGGTGCGCGCCTTCCGAATCGGGAAGTATCGCTCAGGCTGTCCAGGACGGGCTTCATGCGCGCTACATTTTGACGGAACATTTCCGCAACCCGCGCGTGGAAGCGGTGCTTGCCGCGGACAATCGTGTGCGGGAAGTGTATCGCGACGCCGAGTGCTCTCTGTTCGCGATCCAGGATTGAGCGTTACCGGCGGCGGTAGCTCTTGAGCCGCTCCAGGCGGCCGCGGACGATGGCCTGTTGGGCTTGTTGGCCGAACGATCGCCGTTACGGACTATTGCATTGAGATCATCCGGTC
>CAMAVI010000104.1 GCA_945861625.1 Candidatus Sulfopaludibacter sp. SbA3 | reverse complement strand
ATACGCCCGGTGCCGTGGAGTGGCCGGGCGCAAGTCGTTCCTGAGCTTGCCGCCTGATAAGATCTTCGTAGCATCCGTCCTAGCACAAGACTCGACTCACATAGAGTTCGAATCCTACCTGGAGTTTTGAAATTCGGCTCCCCAGTCTGGACACGTTTCGAACTTTTGCGGCCTAAAATGCGGTCCGCTCGAACCGCTCCAAGTCGTTTCAGGGCAATGGAATCCGAACAAAACGGGTACGTCCATCCAGGATGGCCACCCAGGCGAGACTGTTTTCGAACCAGCCGCGTCTTAAGTGTATTGTCGGCAAGGCGGGCTCAGCGACGAAATCCAGAAGAACTGGGGCGCTTCCTGGCAAGTATGCTAGAACTGACGGAGTAGAGAATGGAAGCAACCGACTGCATCGAAGTTAATCCAGCCATTGCCCTGGGCACCTGGTTGATCGGCGGCACTCGCATCATGGTGGGCACGATCGTTTGCAAGGTATCCGGAACTTGGGCGGGAGGAGGTCGTCGCCGCGATTGAGTACGCCGCAGAAGTGGTCGACGATTTCCATGTCATCGCGTATTGATTCTACGAGCCTGAGGGATTCGTTTGAACAGCCAGCGCACTCGTAAGGAGACAAGGAACAAGCGTGGGATGCTATGCGAGTTGTCTGGGTGACTGCCAAGGCGGCGATTCGAGAGAGCATTACGTCTCTCGGTCCGTGCTCGAACTCATTGGGAACAAGGTTCAAGTTTCAGGATTTCCTTGGCAGCAACCTGATGAGCCCATGGAGATCGGGATCGGAGCGCTAACGTCGAAGGTTCTTTGCCGACGCCACAATTCCGAGATCTCCCCCCTTGATGCCGCAGGCCAAGTGTTCTTACGCGTGCTAAAGACCAGCTTTGACGAGGCTCTTCAAGGCAACCACTTCGCGCCAGAAGTGTTCACAATAGACGGGAGCCGGCTTGAGCGGTGGCTGCTTAAGACCCTCTGCGGCATCCTTGCAATCTCTGGTGCTGTAGAGGTACCGGACAAGTGGATCACGATTCTCTTTGGGCGGGAGCCATTCCCTGAAGGCTCAGGCCTGCATTTATTTGGCGAACCGGGCAGGGCGGGCTGGTTCTTTAACCTGGTGCGGGTGATAACCGTGCTCGACAAGAAACGTAACATCGCGGGTGCCAAGTTCGGACTCGGCGGTCTGGCGCTAGTTCTCGCGTTTGGAAAGCTCCGATTCGAGGAAGACGGTATGCAATCCCTCTACAGACCGCACGCTATCCTGATCGAGAATGGCGGCACCGTCAAGCGCCTCGAGTTCTCGTGGCCTCCTGGCACAGGCGGCGGTTCCGTTTACCTTAACCTGGGGGGGCCAATTGAAGACGAGAGTAAGACACTCAGGCTGATCGTCATGCCGGATGCGAAACGTACGAAGTAGCAAGTCCAATGTGGAATACTCGCCCACCGTGTCGTCCTCAGACTCGACACAAGCATCAAACGAATGAATGATCCACTACCGATTCGAGCAGACCCAGTGAGGATTCGAACTTGAAATTAAAGAACTTAGCAGTTTGACTGCCTTGACTGCTCGGATATGTCCCGTGTTCTCAATGACGGTGAGAATTGGCTCAGCAAGCCGGACTCAGTTACGGAATGAAAACGGAGAATTCCCGGCGCGTGCCGCTTGCCCGCACTCCTGATGGCCGTCAGCCCCTTCGGGCAGCAAGCATTTGAATTCCTTCGGCGGCGACAATGCTGATGTGTCCGGCCCAATCCCTCTTCGCCTCGACGAACGCACGCACAAGCGGCGTGAGATTTCCGGTAATCGAGGGATGGACTCGAAACCAGACGACGCCGGAATGTTCGAGAGGAACCCGACGCTGAACGGCAATCTGCCAGAAGTCCTTATCCAAAGTCAGCAGAATCCGGAATTCCGCTTCGGCGAACTCAAGGAGTCTAGCGTCCTTCCATCCTGCGCAATGGGTCCGGGCCCAATGCACGTCGTGGCCATCAGCACGAAGCATCTCGACAGCCGGCTTCGGGAAATTTTCATCGGCAAGAATTCGCATCTTTCCCGTCGAGAATTAGGCCGGAATCGGATAGGCCTTATATTCGTGAGCCAAGTAGCTGGCGTAGGAAAAGCAGGCGAGGATGTCATCGTGTGTCAGTCCCGGATAGTTCGTCAGTAGGTCTTGTTCGGATTGCCCTGCGGCAAGCAACTCCAGAATGAACTCAACGGCAAGGCGAGTGCCGCGGATCACCGGTTTACCGGCCAGGATCTCCGGATCGACGACGATACGCTCGGACAAGGGCATACTCGGATTTTACCGCAAGGGGCTTTCGGCTTGTGACGGCTCGGAGCACGGGGTGGAGATTGGCGACTGGCAACGATTAGCGCTGTTTGGTAACGGTTGGTAGCAGATAAACGCGCTTGGAATTGGCTCCCCAGTCTGGATTCGAACGCCCCTGCAAGACTGGTAGTCCTCCCTCACTCCCCAATGATCTTCACCAGCGCGCGCTTCCGCCGGCGGCCATCGAATTCACCGTAGAAGATCTGCTCCCAGGGGCCGAAGTCGAGCTTGCCCTTGGTGACGGCGACCACCACCTCGCGGCCCATGATCTGGCGTTTCATGTGGGCGTCGGCGTTGTCCTCGCCGGTGCGGTTGTGCAGGTACTGAGCGACGGGCTCGTGGGGAGCTAAGGCTTCCAGCCACTTGTCGTAGTCCTGGTGTAGTCCGCTCTCGTCGTCATTGATAAAAACGGAGGCGGTGATATGCATCGCGTTGACCAGAATCAGACCTTCTTGAATGCCGCTATCTTTAAGAACCGCCTCCACTTGGCGGGTGATATTGACGAAAGCCCGGCGCGTGGGTATATCGAAGAACAGTTCCTTCCGATAAGAGATCATGCGTAATCAGGTTATAAGACGGCGGGAGAGTAGTGCGCGCCCTGTCGTAGCACGCCAAAGAATTGAGGGGACACTGCTGTTAGCCGGTCAGGAGAGAGAGGTTGTCCCAAACAATAGCCCGCAGTGTCCCCAATTCCTTGGCGCGGTGCACAATTCGAAGTTACAGACGGATTACAGGGGTGCCCGGCAGGCGCTGCCGATCTGCTAGACTTACCCGTTATAGGCATGCGAATCCCCCGCGCCAACCAGCGCCCGCTTTGGGCGCGAACCGCCGCCGGATGTATGTTGACCGGTGCCGTTCTGGGCCTGTACGGCTGCGCGACTACCGCGCCACCCAAACAGTTCCGCGCCTACTTCGTACCGCCGGTCCAGCCGGGTACCCACGCCCCGGTTCCCCAGGTGATCGATCCGCCGGCCGTCACCGTCGCCTGGTACGCCAACGAAGTCCCCAATCTTGAGATTTCCCTGCCCTCCGTTCCCCGCCCCTCCGATGGCGATTTTCTGATCAAGCGCGCCGAAGACCGCTTCGCCGCCGGAAAACGCGCTCTGCAAGAAGGACGTAGCGAGGAGGCGCGCAGGCAGTTCGACCGCGTGGTGGAAGTGCTGTTGACCGCTCCCGACAACCTGATCGAGCGGCCCCGCCTGGAACACCGCGTGGAAGAGCTGATCACGTCAATTTACCGCTACGATGTGGACCAAGCCGCATCCACGCAAGCGGAGCCGGAAGTCAGCTTCGAAAAGTCCCCTATTGACGACCTTCTGCAGATGACGTTTCCCATCGATCCGAGCCTGCGCAACAAGGTGCAGGAGCAGATCCGGGTCACGGCGTCGCAGCTTCCCTTGGAAATCAGCGACCCCGTCGTCAGCTACATCAATTTTTTCTCTTCTCCGCGCGGCAAGCGAATCATGGCTTATGGAATGCGCCGCTCCGGGCGCTACCGCCAGATGATCCTGCGGATTCTGCGCGAAGAGGGCGTACCGGAGGAGCTGATCTATCTGGCGCAGGCCGAATCCGGTTTTGCGCCGCGCGCCATGTCGCGGGCCCGCTGCGTGGGCGTGTGGCAGTTCGCGGCGTTCCGCGGCAAAGAATACGGCCTGAACCAGACCCCTGTGATGGATGAGCGCATGGACCCCGAAAAGGCCACGCGGGCGGCCGCCCACCACCTGCACGATCTCTACAACCATTTCGGCGATTGGTATCTGGCCATGGCGGCTTACAACTGCGGCCCCGGCTGCGTGGACCACGCCATCCAGCGGACCGGCTATGCCGACTTCTGGACGCTGCGCCGGCTGAACGTTCTGCCCAAGGAAACCGCCAATTACGTTCCCGCGATTCTGGCCATGACCATCATCGGCAAGAACGCCAAGGAATATGGCCTGGACGATCTGGAGATGGAGAAGCCGCTGGAGTACGACACGATCGAACTGGAGTCGACCACGCATTTGGCGCTGCTTGCGGATGCGCTGGATCGTCCATTGACCGAATTAAAGGAACTCAACCCCAGCATGCTGCGGTCCGTGGCGCCGGCGGGAACCGTTGTGCACGTGCCGAAGGGGACTGTTCCTCAGTTGGAAGCCGCGTTCCAGGCCGTACCCGCGAACCGCCGCGACGCCTGGCGGCTACACCGCCTAGCCATGGACGACAACTTTGCCAACCTGGCCATTCGCTATAAAACTAGCACCGCGCTGGTCAGTTCCGCCAACCACGACGAATTGCCGGAAGCGGGTGCCTTTGTGGTGATCCCCGCAGCCTACCCCGGCGACCGGCTTCCTGTCCGCAACGCTGTCCGGGCCACGGCCAAACCGATGGCGCGTAAGTCCGCTGTGCGTCCGGCGGCGCCCCGGGCCGCTGCTCCCCGGACGGCCCCTCAGGCTCCCGGCGCCAAGTCTAGGGCGGCGTCCCCGGTGCCGCGGGTCCGCACCGCGGGCTAGTTTTTTTCCACCCATCTTTTTTCAGACCCACCTTTGCACTTGTTTTCGTTTCAAAAAGCGATATCCTGAACTGTAATTACCGACAGTAATTACCGACCGCGAGGAGGCAGCTTGCCATGATAGAGTACCGGCTTTCGCCCGAAGACGATGAACTCGATGACTTCGATGAAGGCGCCGAACTCAGCTTAGACGACGACCTGGGAGACTACGGTCTGGATGATGACGACGATGAGGAAATCGGCCGTCTTCCTGCGATGCCGTCGCCGCCACCCATGATTTTTGTCGAGACGGTCGAAGTGGTGGAGACAATAGCTCTACCGTCCGCCTCCGGGCCGCCGCCCGCACGGAAACCGGTGGTGAAAGCCGTGCCTGCCCCGAAGGCTCCCGCCAAGAAGGCGGCTCCTAAGAAGAAGACTGCGGTTAAGAAAGCCGCGCCCAAGCAAGCCGTGAAGAAGAAAGCGGCGAAGAAAGCCTTGCCCAAAAAAGCCGTAAAGAAATCGGCGCCAAAGAAGGCCGTCAAGAAAGCAGCACCCAAGAACATAGCAGCCAAGAAAGCTGCGACAAAGAAGCCGGCTAAAAAAGTGACCAAGAATGCCGCGCCCAGGAAAGCCGTGAAGAAAGCGGCACCAAAGAAGGCCACCCCCAAGAAAACAGCCCCAAAGAAGAAAGCCACACCAAAGAAGAAGGGCGGCAAGAAGCGCTAGTGAAAACGACGCAAGGGAGCGTCTCGCGACGCTCCCTTGATAACTCTACACTGCGGTTGTTATTCGCTACGATCCTTTGTTTGCTACCACGCCGCGGCAGCGTTCGTACAAGTTCAGCAGGGCATCCACCTGCTCCTCGGGTGTCTTCGGGGCCTTCCCCCCAAAACCCGCGCCGGTCGACGTCTTCCCGAAACCGGTGGTGCCCGCGATGAAGCGCATCAGCTCCAGGGCCACTTCTTCCTTGCTACTACCCCCAGATGGGGGTTTCACGTTTGTATCTTTTCCCTCAGCCATATAACCTCTAAGGTACTTCATTTCCCAGGCGAGTTCCGCTTCGTAACGCCCACTACTTTCTAATGCCAGTCGACGCGCACCGCTTAATTCGTAAGATGCGCGGAGGGGCACAGGCGCACTTGATCGAAGCCGCCGATGGCCACTGCTACGTCGTCAAGTTCTTTAACAACCCGCAACACCGCAGAATCCTGGTGAATGAGTGGATCGCGGCCGTCTTCCTGCGCTACTTGGGGATCGCGACGCCTGAGCCGGCCATCATCCGGGTGACGCCGGAATTCCTGACGGAGAATCCCGAGGTGTATTTCCAGTTGGGCTCAAGCCGACTGCCTGTCGAACCCGGCTGGCACTTCGGTTCCCGCTTCCCGGGCGATCCAGCGCGCCTGGTGGTCTACGATTTCCTGCCCAAGACACTGCTCGCGCACGTGGAAAACCGGAGCGATTTCCTGGGCACGCTGGCCTTCGATCAATGGCTGGGGAATGCCGATTCACGGCAGGCCATTTTCTTCCGCGCGCGCCTTCGCGAGTGGCTGCCGGCTTACGAAGTGCATCCGCAGCGGCTCGGCTTCGTCGCACAGATGATCGATCACGGATTCATCTTTGACGGCCCCCACTGGCGTCTGGGTGATTCGCCACTACAGGGCCTATACTTCCAGCCCGAGGTGTATCACCATGTCCGCGGCCCCGATGATTTTCAGCCGTGGCTCGACCGCATCATTCATTTCCCGGAGGCAGTAGTGGATGCGGCGCTCAGCCAGATTCCGTCGGCTTGGTTGGAGGGCGATGAGCCTGAACTGACGCGGCTCCTGGAAAATGCCCTGCGCCGCCGCAAACGCGTGGCGGATCTGCTGGCAAACTGCGGCAGCCCACGCACGAAGGTGTTTCCCGGCTGGCCGAACAAATAAGCGGCCACCAAGTTGCCGCCGGCGACTTACCGGTTCGCGAGGAAGGAACAAGGGGGAGTTAGAAGTCCGGATCCAGGGCAGCTACAGACTGTCGATGATTACTTGGCGGGTGACTCCTTTGTGCCGGGACACGGCACGCAAGATCGCGCTAAGCGTTCCCACGCGTAGCGCCTGATGCGCAGGCACGGCTATCCTTTGGAACGCGGGATCGGACGTTTCCAGGATGATATGGCTGCCTTCCTGATGCACTTCCCGGTAGCCCCACCGGTTGCATAGGCATGCGGCCAGTCTTGCGCCGCTCAGGTCGCGGGGAGTTTTCACAATGGAGCGAGCATTTCGTCGCGGACCAGATGTAAACGGATCTGCCCGGGGATATCGCTGTCAAAAAAATACGCGCGGACGGCTTCGCGCACATTCTCACGAAGTTCTTCCCAGGAATTAGCCTGCGTGAAAATTTCGTGCGTCAGACATTCTGCGCAGTATCCGCCGTCCGCTTCTTGCGTGACTTCGAAGACTAGTTCCGCCATGCAATGATTCTCTCATGCGTCGAGTATGGGTTGCCAACAAGAAGCCACTATGGTGTAATCCTGTTGCATTACGAATGTTTCCGAGACTTAATTTACTGGTGTGGTTGCCAATACTGGCCTGTTGGTGCGGCTACGCCGCCGGGCAGAGCTCACGTACAGAGCTCACGTACCTGCAATTTTAGTTCGTATCACCCATTGAAACCGGCAGATTGGATATCGCACGGGGGCGTGCTCAAGCGTGTAGAACCCGACTATCCAGACGAGGCCAAGCATAAGCATCTACAGGGAAACGCGTCTGTCAAGGTGCTGGTTAACGGCGAGGGGCAAGTAGAACAGGCTTGCGGAGAGGGGCCGCGCTACCTGCGTGAAGCGGCGGAGAAAGCGGCGCTCCAGTGGATCTTTAGACCTGCACAGATGAATGGGAATGCCATTCCACACCTTGAGCACGTTATCTATTTCAAGTTCGTCCTTGACGGCAAGGTTTCAACGCAATTCTAAACCAACGCGGACTCAGATCCGGCGTCTTACTCCCTACCCTCGCTCGCCGTGAAATAAACGCAGTCCGGGTGGTGGAACACCAAAGCGCTGACGCTGGCTTCCGGGTCCATCATGAAGCCTTCGGTCAACTGCACGCCGATTTCGTCCGGATGGAGCAATTGCCACAGGCCCTGCTGGTCTTCGAGATTCGGGCACGCCGGGTAGCCGAAGCTGTAGCGCTTGCCGCGGTAGCGCGAAGTGAAGCGCTCCTGCATGGTCATCTCAGCCGGGTCGGCGAAGCCCCAGTCCTCGCGAATGCGGCGGTGAAGCCACTCGGCGCAGCCCTCGGCGGTTTCGATGGCAAGGGCCTGCAAGGCATGGGCGAGGAAGAACTCGCCGCGGTTCTTGGCTTCCTCCGACCGCGCGCGGATGCCTTCGCCCGCCGTAACCACGAACAGGCCGATCTGATCGCGATGATGATCTTTCGGATCGAGCACGAAATCGCTCAGGCACAATCCCCCGGCCTTGGGCTGGCGCGGAAATTCGAAGATGTGCACCGGCACCATGTGACCCGGCTCAAACAGGCGGATGGAGTTACCGTCGCGCTCGGCTTCCAGGAACCGCCAGACCGCGCGAATCTTCATGAACTTCGCAACTTCGGCCTTCACGTCTTCCATCTGGGCGCTCAATTCCAATGCCTTGGGATCGCGCTCGGCCAGCAGCTTTTCGAAGTTGCCTTTGAAACCGAGATGACGGCCAAAGAGCATGTAGGGATTGATGTGACCCCAGACTTCGGCCACATTTGGAATCTCTCGCGCGCGCCGGTCCGCATACGGAATCGCCGGGATCGGAATGTCGGTGCGCACTTTGGGGCTGCGCGCCGTGCCGAACGCCACCGGTGCAGCGGCCTCCACGGCAACTTCCGCTTCCGCCGCGCTGAATACGTGCTTCTCAAGCAACGCGTCGCGCGTCGCCGGATCCATCAGCTCGTTCATGATGCGGAGTCCGGTCATGGCGTCCTTGGCATAGAAGGTGGGTGAAGCATACGCCGGACCGATGCGGGTGGTCGCAAATCTTTCCGATAACGCCGCTCCGCCCACCAACAGCGGCACGTTTACGCCGTGATCTTTGAAATCGGACGCCGTAGTCACCATCTGGTGCGCGCTCTTGACCAGCAATCCGGATAGGCCGATGGCGTCGGGCTGATGTGCGCGCCAAGCCTCAATCAGGGCGTCGGGCGCGACCTTGATCCCCAGATTCACCACGTCATAGCCGTTGTTGGCGAGAATGATCTCCACCAGATTCTTGCCGATGTCATGCACGTCGCCCTTCACCGTGGCCAGTACGATCTTGCCGCGCGCCGCGGTGTCGGCCTTCTCCATGAACTGTTGTAGGTGTCCGACGGCGGCCTTCATCGCCTCGGCCGATTGCAATACTTCGGCGACAATCAACTCGTTGTTATTGAATAGCCGGCCGACTTCAGCCATACCCGCCATCAGCGGCCCGTTGATGATATCGAGCGGCGCGGCGCCTTCCTCCCGCTTGCGGTCGAGGTCGGGAATCAGGCCGTCTTTGGTGCCTTCAATGATGTAGCTCGCCAGGCGCTCGTCGAGCGGTAGTTCCGCAACGGATTTCTTCTCCTTGACGACGCCGCGGAAATGGTCGCTGATGGCCGCGATGTGGAACTGATTGACGGCGATCTTCTGCTCGCGCGTCTGCTCGCGCCAGTCATTGGAAACACGGGGGGGAACATCGGTATCGGGCAGAGGCGTATTGAACAGGAGGTTCTCGGCCAGATGGCGCTCGTGCTCGGGAATCGAGGCGAAGCGCTCCAGCTTCTCGGCGTTTACGATGGCGAGGTCCAACCCGGCCTTGGTTGCATGATACAAGAACACCGAGTTGACGACTTCGCGCGCGGAGGCCGGCAGGCCGAAAGAGATGTTCGACACACCGAGCACCGTCTTAACGTATGGAATGTTCTCTTTTACGAGACGAATGGCCTCGATGGTCTCCACCGCGCCGCCGATATAGTTCTCGTCGCCGGTGGCGCACGGGAACACCAGCGGGTCGATGATGATGTCCTCCGGCGGAATCCCATATTTTTCGGTGAGCAGTTGGACGGAACGCTGAGCCACCGCCAACTTGCGCTCGCGCGTGAAGGCCTGGGCCTGCAGCTTGTCTTCGTCGATGGTGCCGCAAACCAGCGCCGCTCCGTAGCTTTTCGCCAACGGACAGATAAGTTCGAATTTTTCCTCGCCGTCTTCCAGGTTCACCGAGTTGATGATGCACTTGCCCTGGCACCAGATCAGCGCGCTCTCGACGGATTTCGGGTCGGTGGTATCCACCATCACCGGCGCTTTGATCTTGGGCATCAAAGTGGCGTAGAACGGGTCGATGTCGTTGAGTTCCTCGCGATCGGAAGTTTGCAGGCACACATCGACGATGTGCGCTCCGTTCTTCACCTGCCAGCGCGCGATTTCCGTGGCTTCTTCCCACTTCTCCTCCGCGATCATCTTCTTGAACAGGCGCGAGCCGATCACGTTGGTGCGCTCGCCGACGATCAGCGGACGGTTGCTCTCTTCCGCCTCCACCAGCTCGATGCCGGAATAATAAGCCCGATGCGATGGCGGATTCACGGTGCGCGGCGCGCGGCCTTCCACCATTTGCGCGATGGCGCGGATGTGCGCCGGCGTAGTCCCGCAGCAGCCACCGGCAAGATTCAACCAGCCGTGGCTGACGAATTTATCGAGCTGCCGGGCCATCGACTCCGGCGTTTCCAAATACTTGTCTTCCTCGTTGGGTAAGCCCGCGTTCGGATGACACGATACGCGCGCCGAAGACATCTGGGCCAACGTGCGGATGTGATCGGTCATCAGGTCGGGGCCCGTTGCACAGTTCAATCCGATGGCGACCACGTCGACATGCGCCACCGAGGCGTAGAAGGCATCCACTGTCTGACCCGCGAGCATCGCTCCCCAGCGCTCGATGGTGCCGGAAAGCATCACCGGGATCTTCAGGCCCAGATCGCGTTCCAGCTTCTGCACGGCACGCAGCCCGGCCTTCAGGTTGCGCGTGTCATAAAACGTCTCAAACAGCAGAATGTCCGCGCCGCCTTCCAGCAACCCTTGCGCGTGGATATAGTAACTGTCGCTCAACTGCTTGAAGGTGACGTCCGCGCGCAACGTGAGCGACTTCGTCGTGGGGCCCAGCGAACCCGCCACCCACCGAGGCTTGGTGGGCGTGGAAAACTCAGCCGCCGCCTGGCGGGCGATCTTCGCCGCCAGCGCCGCCAGTTCTTTCGCCTGATCTTCGATGCCGAACTCCGCCAGCACAATTGGCGAAGCCTGAAAGCTGTTGGTTTTCAGGATATCCGCGCCGGCTTCCAAGTAATCCCGGTGAACCTGCAGAATCCATTCGGGATGCATGCGGCACAGGTTTTCATTGCAGTTTTCGAGCTGCGGTCCGCCGAAATCCGCCACCGTGGGATGGTGTTCCATCAGCCGCGTCCCCATCGCGCCATCGAGAACAACTATGCGCGAGGCTAGGGCATCAACGAGAGACTGCTGGCGCAAATTTTGCATGGGTGTGAAACTACTATTGTAATCTTTCGCTAACCCAAGTTCGTCACAAAACGGGTAAAACTGACGTAAGTCATTGAGAATTGGTTCAGGCGATCGCCGAGTCTACACTACATTTGCGATTGAACTGGAGATGCTCGGGCAGGCTGATGCCAAGTTGCTGGAGCAGGGACCGCTGCTC
>CAMAVI010000103.1 GCA_945861625.1 Candidatus Sulfopaludibacter sp. SbA3 | reverse complement strand
GTAACACGTCTTGCAGTTTCATCATCCGCTCCGTTTCCGCCGCGGAGTATTGCTGGCTGGGGTCCACCCCTCAGCTTCCTCCGCCGCTTTTTCAAAGCGGACAGTTCATGTGTGAATTCAACCGGACAGATCACATACTAGCGACAGTGTCGCCGGGCTGAGATGACTGGCCCTCCAGGCTGTTATAAGATGTGAGAACGCCTAAGGGGCCCTCGATGTTGCCCTAGGAACGAGATATGCTCGTAAGGATTAGATATACGCAGGAGGCATGCAGTGAATCGCTGGTTTCGATTAGCTTCGGCGGCGGTGGCGATGATCATGATCGCCAACTTTCAGTACGCCTGGTCTTTGTTTGTGAAGCCCCTGATGGGCGCGCACGCCGACTTACACTGGAAACTCTCTGACGTTCAATGGGCGTTCTCCATTTTCATTGCCTGCCAGACCTGGTTCCTGGCGCCCTCGGGATGGTTCATCGATAAAGTGGGACCGCGCCTCTTTGTGACCACGGGCGGAATCCTATGCGGAGCCGGATGGGCGTTACTGAGTAGCGCCGACAGCCTGACGATGCTGTACCTGTACTATGCCGTGACAGGCGCCGGCGCCGCGCTGGTTTATTGCGGCTCGATGAGCGTCGCGCTCAAATGGTTCCCCGATAGACGCGGCCTTGCCGCGGGTCTCACCGCCGCCGCCTACGGCGCGGGAGCCGCGCTGTTCATTCCGCTGATCGCGAAGATGCTGACGTCTCTGGGCTACCAGACCACTCTCATTTATACGGGCGCTGTGCAGGGCTTGGTGATTGTGGTGGCGGCGCAGTTCCTGCGCAGTCCGCTGGCCGGCGATGTCGCGGCCGTGCCTCCGCCCGCCAAGAAGGTGGTCCGCAGCCGCGGCGACGATTTTACTCCCGTGCAGATGATGCGCACATCGCACTTCTATTTGATGTATACCGCCATGTTCATCATGGGCGTGGGCGGCTTGATGGTAACCGCGCAATTGACGAAATTGGCCGATACGTTCAAGATCACAGCGGCCGCGGTCACTTTAGCGGCCACGCTGAATCCCGTTGCCAACGGAGTGTCGCGTCTTTCCTGGGGTTGGATTTCCGACCACCTGGGCCGCGAGCGCACCATGGTGATCGCGTTCATCATTCAAGCCATTGCTTTGGTCAGCGTGCCGCTGCTGGCGCCCGGCTCGGACACGATGTTCATCTTGAGCCTGATGCTGGTCTATTACAGCTGGGGTGAAATCTATTCCCTGTTCCCGTCGATGACCACGGACTTATTCGGCATGCGCAACGCCAGCGCCAACTATGGGTTCATGTACAGCACTAAAGGCATTGCGGCAATCGTGGGCGGCGGCGTGGCCGCTCTGCTGTTCGAAAAGCTCGGCAGTTGGGACGTAGTCTTCTACGGTGGCGCCGTGCTGGCGTTGGTGTCCGCCATGATCGCCTTCATGCTGAGCAAGATGCCCGCCCCGCGACTCCCCGGATCGGTTGAGTTCGCGCGGGCGGCGGTTCCGGTTACCCAGGAAGACGCAGCGAGAGGATAGCACTCCTCGCTCCTTCGGTTTTCATATCACCGGCTCCGGCATAGCTGCGCCGTCGGCACGCGGGTCGGACGCCGCGTAGTTGGTCCCGCTACTCGCGTCGTTCAGGATGGCTTGGCCGCGGCCCATCTGTTGTGTGTACTCGCGCCCCAGCGTGATTTCGTGCCCCATCGCCGCGAGAGCGTCGCGTGTAGACGCGGGCACGCGCGATTCGATGATCACGTCGTTTCCATCCGGCCCCAGTTTGGTGAAACGCGGCGTCTCCAGCGCCTCCTGCAGGTTCATCCCATAATCCACCACGTTCGACACGAACTGCGCATGCGCCAGCGGCTGATTCGGCCCGCCCATGATGCCGAAGCCGATGCGCTGTCCGCCGCGTTCCATGAAGCCCGGAATAATGGTGTGATACGGGCGCTTGCCGCCCGCGAGCACGTTGGGATGCGCCGGGTCGAGCGTGAACCCCGCTCCCCGGTTCTGCAGCGGGAAGCCCATGCCCTCCGCCGTAATGCCCGAGCCGAAGCTGTTGTAGATGCTCTGAATCCAGCTCGCGATGTTGCCTTCGCGGTCGACGACCGTCAGGTAGGTGGTGTCGCTGCCCGCGATGCGCGCGGGGGCGACGCTGCCGTTGGCCCGGTGAGGATCGATCAGCGCGGCGCGCGCGCTGGCGTGGTCTTTGGATAGCAGCGTGGCGACGGGCACGGCGTTGGTGCGCGGGTCGGCGTTGTAGCGGTAGACGTCGGAGTAGGCCAGCTTCATCGCCTCGATGCGTTTGTGCAGCTCGCCCGGAGTGGATGGGCCGCCGGGCTCTGGAACGGCCGTCTCCATGATGTTCAGCATTTCGAGCGCCGCCATGCCTTGCCCGTTCGGCGGCAGCTCGAAGACGCGCCAGCCGCGGTAGTCGATGGAAATCGGCTCCACCCATTCCGCCGAGTACGCCGCGAGGTCGGAAGCGGCCATGGTGCTGCCAAGATTTTGTAGAGTGCGCAGAATCGCTGCCGCGATTTCGCCTTCGTAGAAGGCACGCGGGCCTTGCTCGGCCAGGAGGCGGAAGCAGCGAGCCGCATCGGGATTGCGAAAGAGCTGCCCGACTCTTGGCGCTTCGCCGCCCGGCAGAAACACGCGCACCGATTCCGCGTTGGTCATCAGTCTTTCCACCGCAATGGGCGCGGACCAGGATTCTTCGATTGCTTCGGTCACCGGAAAGCCTTGGTCCGCGTAGGCAATGACAGCGCTGAAGAGTTGGCTCCAGGCGAGCTTCCCGAAGCGTTGATGGAGCTTGCTCCAGCCATCGACCGCGCCCGGAACAGTCACCGTGTGCGCGCCCGCCAGCGGCATCGTCGTGATCCCGTGACCGGCGAGGAACTCTGGCGAGAGCCTGCGGGGCGCGGGCCCGGAGGCGTTGAGGCCGTGCAATTTCCCCGTCTTCGCTTCCCAGTACAGGACGAACAGGTCACCACCAATGCCGTCCATATTGGGCTCGGTGACACCTAGCACGGCGTTGGCCGCGATCGCCGCGTCCACGGCCGATCCGCCGCGCGCGAGGATCTGTGCGCCGGCCTGCGAAGCAAGCGCGTGGCTGGTGGCCACGATTCCCTGCTGGGAGATCACCAGGGAGCGGCCATAATTGCGGCCCCAAATTCTTTCCGGAACAGGTTGCGTAACAGGCATCGGGTTCCAGCGTAGCATTCACTATCGCTCCTTCACAGTCGCGGCGCTGACGCGCTTATTCTAGAACGAGGAGCCCCGCGACTTGCACATCCCCGATGGTTATCTGAGCCCGGCGACTTGCGCCACTTTGTACGCGGGCGCGGCCCCTTTCTGGTGGGGGGCGCTACGCCGTGTCCGCCGCGGGTTGCACACGCAAATGGTGCCGCTGCTCTCGGTGTTCGCCGCGTTTTCCTTCATCATCATGATGTTCAATCTGCCGTTGCCGGGCGGCACCACGGGGCACGCGGTCGGCGTGGGTGTCGCGGCCATTGTGTTGGGACCCTGGGCTTCCATCCTCGCGATTTCGGTCGCCTTGATGATCCAGGCAATCTTTTTCGGTGACGGTGGAATCACGGCCATCGGAGCCAACTGCTTCAACATGGGCGTTATCGGTTCGCTGGTGGCGTATGCAACGTACGAATTGATCTCGCGGGACGCTCCCGTCGAATCGCCGCGCAGGGTGTGGGCCGCGGGGCTGGCCGGATATCTCGCGATCAACTTCAGCGCGCTCGCGGCGGCAATTGAACTGGGAATTCAGCCGCAACTTTACCAAGACGCCACTGGCGCGGCGCTCTATGCACCTTATCCTTTGTCGATTGCCATTCCGGCGATGATGGCAGGGCACCTGACGGTGGCCGGAATTGCGGAGGCAGTGGTTTCCGCCGGCGTCGTAGCATACCTGCAGAAATCGCAGCCGGCCTTGTTGCGAGGTGTGGTGAGCACAGCCACCACGAAGCCGCTGTGGGTGGTTTTAGCGCTTCTGGCAATTCTCACGCCGTTCGGTGTTCTGGCCATGGGCTCGGCCTGGGGCGAGTGGTCCGCCGGCGATTTCCTGCATCCGGAGACGCGCCGGCAGATCGCGGCTGCCTCCGGCGGACACGAGTTGCCGGCGCAAGTGCCCGCGGGTCTTCAGCGCCTGGCCCGCTTGTGGACGGCGCCACTGAGTTATGCCTCGCAAATCCCGGCGGCGATTGCGGGAATGCTGCTCATCATGGGAGCGTGCTGGTGCATCGTCCTGCTGGCGCGACGAATCAGGTTGCGCAGGAACGCGAGTTTTGTCGAGCGGTCGCTAGCGAATCTGGTCCGCGCCTCTGAGTACGCGGCGAGTGCCGAGCGCGTGACGGAATCGCCGGGGCTATTCCAGAAGATCGACCCGCGAGTAAAGGTGGTGGGACTGCTGCTGCTCATCGTCGCCGTGGCAGCGGCGCGTGAACTGCGCGTGATTGCGGGAGTCTTCGGATTCGCGCTCACCATGGCCTTATTCTCGCGCATCTCACTGCGGAAACTTGCCACGTGGGTTTGGATACCGGTGCTGTTGTTCACCGGAATCATTGCCGCGCCCGCCATTTTGCTGACCGGCCCGCGCAGCGCGGCATTTCTCGTGGGCCGCGCGGGGACCACCGCCACGCTCACGGCATTATTGGTGCTGACAACGCCGTGGGCCTGGGTTTTGAAATCGCTGCGCAGCTTGCAGTGCCCCGCCGTTTTCGTCGCGATTCTGGGGATGACCTATCGCTATATCTTCGAGATCATGCGCACCGCGCTCGACATGCTGGAAGCACGCCGCAGCCGGACGGTCGGCACGCTCACGCCCTTGGAAAGCCGCCGCCTGGCTGCGTCCACGGTGGGCGTGCTGCTGAGCAAGAGTTTTCAGCTAAGCGGCGATGTGCATCTCGCCATGCAGTCGCGCGGATTCCGCGGCGAGGCCCACGTGCTATCCGAGTTTCGCGCACGCACCGCGGACTGGTGCTGGCTGGGGCTGTTTGTTACGCTCGCTGGTGGCGCGCTGTGGTGGGGATCGTGAGCCAGGCCTTCGTGTTTGAAGTCCGCAACGTGACCTACCGGTACGAGTCCGTCGCCGCGCTGGATGGCATCTCTCTATCAATCGAACGCGGCAAACGTATCGCGCTGTTGGGAGCCAACGGGTCAGGTAAATCGACTTTGCTGAGGTTACTCAACGCTCTGTACTTTCCCGATTCCGGCAGCATTGCGTTTAACGGCCAGCCACTGGCGCAGGACGCCTTCGACCAGGACGCCTTCGCTTTCCAGTTCCGCAGCCGGGTAGGATTGGTTTTCCAAAGTCCTGAGGTGCAGTTGTTCAACCCAACGGTTTTGGACGAAGTGGCCTTCGCTCCGCTGCACTTGGGTTGGCCCAAGGATCGGATTCGCACAGCTGTTGCGGAGATCCTCGAAAAGTTGGAGATCACCCATCTTCGGGACCGGCCGCCGCACAGGCTATCGGGCGGGGAAAAGAAGCGCGTCGCGCTGGCCTCGGTTCTGGTGATGAATCCCGAAGTTCTGCTCCTTGACGAACCGACCGCCGGCCTTGATCCGCGCAGTGAGAGTCAGATCATCGACATGCTCATAAGCTGGGGCGGGGATGGCCGTACCGTGATCACTACCACGCACGATCTGGGCTTAGTCGAAGACATCGCCGATTACTGTTTCGTCCTGCGGGCGGGCAAAGTCGCGGCGGAGGGTCCGCCCGCCGAGGTCTTGCGCGACGTGGCACTGCTCGAACGCGCGAGTTTGATTCACGCTCATCGCCACCGCCATGCTTCCGGTACGATTCATAGCCATCCACACACCCATCCGCACCGTCACGATTGACTAAAGTTCAAACACACTGTATTGAAACGATTGCGGAGCGCCCCAGGGAGTGCGATGACGTTCCGGAACGGTCTTGAGAAGTTTGAATCCGGGGCCTAGTTCCGCCGCGAGCATTTTCCCATCGTAGCGGCGGACCGGAAGTCCGCTGCATTTCTCCGGACCATCGAGAGCAAACGTCGCGATAATGGCATGGCCGCCGGCGGGAACGGTCCGCGATAGCAGATCCACGTAGGCGGCCCGGTCAGCGGCGCTGGTCAGGAAGTGGAACACGGCGCGGTCGTGCCACACCTCGAAGAGGCCGAGGTCAGGGCATTTTGTGACATCGGCTGTGCTCCAGTGGACATGCTCCGCTCGCGGGCCAATCTGTTGGCGGGCGCGTTGCAGTGCGGCTTCCGAAATATCCAGCACTGTCACGGAATAGCCACGGGCGAGGAGCCGCGCGGCAAGAGGCGAGGCGCCGCCGCCAATGTCGATCACACGTTCGCCTGGCGGGCAGACTTCCTCGATGAGTTGGAGAGACAGCGCGGGCGCGGCTTGCGTCCAACTGAGCTCGGCTTCACCCTTGGAAGCGTAGACGGATTCCCAGTGCTGATGCCGATCAGACACGCTCGATCACGACGGCGATGCCCTGGCCCACGCCGATGCACATTGTGCAGAGAGCGTAACGGCCGCCGCTCTTCTGCAATTGATAAAGCGCGGTTGTAGCGAGGCGCGCGCCGCTTGCGCCGAGCGGGTGGCCGATCGCGATCGCCCCGCCGTTGGGATTGACGTGCTCGGCGTCATCGGGAAGACCCAGGTCGCGCAGAACGGCGAGCGCCTGCGCGGCGAAAGCTTCGTTCAGCTCAATGACCTCCATCTGCGCAAGCTGGAGGCCGGTCTTTGCCAGAACCTTGCGAGTAGCCGGGGCTGGGCCCATGCCCATGATGCGCGGAGGGACTCCCGCGGCCGCGCCGGCAATCACGCGGGCTTTGGGCGTCAGTCCGTATTTGGCGGCGGCGGCTTCCGTGGCCAACAGGATCGCGCCCGCGCCATCGTTAATTCCCGATGCGTTGCCCGCCGTGACCGTGCCCTCCGGTTTTACGATGGGCTTCAGTTTGGACAGCATTTCCGGAGTCGTATCCGGGCGCGGATGCTCGTCGGTATCGAAGCGCTTGGGGGCGCCCTTTTTTTGCGGGAGCATCACCGGGATCAGCTCGTTCGCGAAGAATCCCGCTGCCTGGGCTTTGGCGCACCGTTGCTGCGTGCGGTACGCGAAGGCATCCTGATCGGCGCGGTTGATGCCATAATCCGCGGCGACGTTTTCGGCTGTCTCCGGCATCGTATCCACGCCGTACATAGCTTTCAGAGCGGGATTGATGAAGCGCCAGCCAATGGTGGTGTCGAAAATTTCCGCGCTCCGCGGGAATGGCGTATCGGATTTCCCCATCACAAAAGGGGAGCGCGTCATGCTCTCCACGCCACCGATGATCATGAGCTCCGCTTCGCCCGCCTTGATGGCACGGGAGGCACTGCTCAGAGCCTCCAGGCTCGAACCGCACAGCCGGTTCACTGTGCTGCCGGGCACCTCCACGGGCATCCCGGCCAGCAGCAGCGCCATGCGCGCGACGTTCCGGCTGTCTTCGCCCGCCTGGTTCACGCAGCCGTAAATCACGTCGTCCACGGCATTCCAATCCACGCCGGGGTTGCGCTCGACCAACGCCTTGAGCGGCAGTGCGGCTAAGTCATCGGCGCGAATGACGGACAAGGCTCCACCGAACCGCCCGAAGGGCGTACGGATGGCGTCACAAATATACACATCGGGCATAGGTGGATCGGGACTCTTTGCGCCCAGGATTCTACCGCGACTTGTTCGCCCCGGTGCGCAGCTCTTCTTTCGAAGCGGCCTCGTCCTTGAGCGGAGCTACTTTATCCGGGTCGATACGGACCATGATGTAGCGAATGTGATCGTCGATTTTCGTGTACAAGTGTCCGACGCCCGCCGGAATGAACACCACGTCGCCGGCCTTGAGGTTATAAGACACGCCGTTACGGATCGACTCGCCGTTGCCGCCGGGGCCGTTCAACATGCGCACCGCGCGGTCATCGGCCGGACGCTCCTTCATGCCCACGACGTCGGCGCCCAGCATCAGCGTCGCCGTACCGTCGATGATGTGATACACCTCACTCACTTTGTGGTGCACGGCCACCGTACCCGGCTTGGCCGCGGGAAGCTTGCCGCGGTAGACGACGCCCAGGGCTATGTGGCCCTTGCCCATTTCCACGTTGCGCACCTGCTGGTCCGCCACGGGGAGCCCGTCCACGCGGTTCAGGTAGGCCATAATTTCTTCGTTCGGGACGTAGGTGCCCTTATTGACTTGCGCGTGGAGCGGGAGCAGCATCGTGACGGCGCAGAGCAAAGTGGTAGCAGCAGTTTTCAAGGTCATGTGTCGAATTATAATCCGGCGGCCATAAAAGAGAAAGCGGCGGCCGGTCTGGCCGCCGCTCTTCCTCGCTGCGATCCGTTAGAACAGCAGTCTCAGCCCAAGCTGGATCTGCCGCGACTGGTTCGTAGTCGGATTCCGTGGAGTTCCGAAGGACCCGACCAACTGGCCAGCGCTATTAAAGGTATCGCTGAAGGTTTGGGCCGCCAGGTTTGTGTTGTTCAGAATGTTGAACATTTCCACCCGGATCTGCATCTTCAGCTTTTCACCCAGGAGGTTCTGGTTCTTGAATACCGAGAAATCCACGTTGCGATATACCGGCATGCGGAACAGATTCCGCCCCAAGTTCCCCAGTATGCCCGGCGCCGGGAAAGCGAAGCAATCGGTCTTAATGAGACGGTCAATATTGCCCGTGGTGACCTCCGCCGGCGAACAGCCCGCAGCGTTCCCCAGATAATTCATCCTCTGTGCCCCCTGGGTCGAATTCACGACGGCGCTTCCGGTGAACGCCCGATCCGTGGTGATCTTGAGGTTGTAAGGACCGCCGGATTGCCGGGTCCAGATTCCGCCAATCTGCCATCCACTCAGGATGGTGTTGCCGATCTTGTTCGACTTGACGGCGGCGAACATCGGCAGGTCGTACAGGAAGTTGGCCACCAGACTGTGCGGGATATTGTAATCCGCGGGCCCTCGGTTGCAGCGCTCGCAGTAGGCCCATGACGATGCGATGCTGTTGAGATATTCGTTATCGCCCACGGTGACGCTGCCGTTGTCGATGATCTTCGAGTAGGTGTAGGCGACCTGGTAGCTCAACCCCTTGGTTGGGCGCTGGACGAAGTTGACCTGCATGGAGTGATACGAGCTGTGCCCACGGAAGTCGGTGCTTCTGATTTGCCCGAAGTTCGGGTTCGTTTTTTGAATCGCTCCCAGGTTGTTTCCCGCCGGGATCGGGAAGACATAGTTCGTCCCGTTGAAGCTCACCAGGCGTTCGGGCACTTGATTACGGTCATAGGTCATGGCCGCCAATTTCACGCCCACCGATCCCACATAACCCGCCGTCAACGCGATCGTCCGCGTAAGCTGCCGCTGAACGTTCAAGTTCCACTGCATCTTGTAGCTGCGCGGAGGATTGGGCTCCACGCGTGTGGCCTGGAGCGTGCGCACGCTGAGCTGGCTAAACGCCTGGCTCGGAAACAAGGGACCCAGAAGCGCGGCACCGGCGATGGTGCCCTCCTTGTAAAACGGAGTCGTACGCTGGATATGATTCACCAGCAGATACGGCAAGGGGATGATGTCAAACATTCCCACCCCACCCCGGATCGCGGTCTTGCCGTCCTTGAAAGGATCCCAGGCGAAGCCGATGCGAGGGGCGAAGTTCTTGAACGTTGGATTGCTGTAGTACGGATCGCCCACGGTGACCGTCGGATCGGTCAGGTTGCGAAGATTGGCAATCTTTCCATTCACTTCCTTGACCACAGTGGTCGTGTCATAGCGCACGCCTATATTGATGGTGAGGTTGGGCCGGATGCGGTAGTCGTCCTGAAAATACAGACCCATAATCGAATTTCGCGCGCCGCGGATGGTATCCGAGCCAGGGATGAGGCCGCTGTACTGATCCGGGATGACCTTTAGGAAGTTTTCGACGGAGCCGAAGAACCACTGTCCGTTGGGACGGTTGCGCTGGTCGATATTGCTTTGCACGCGTTCAAACCCACCGCCAAAACGCATGCTGTGGCGGCCCTTGGTCACGGACACGTCGTTATAAAACTGCGGAGCGGTGTAATGGAAGTCGTTCAGTCCGGCGCTACCGATGCCGCCCCAATTCGTCGTGGCCTGGATCCCGCCGATGGCGATGTATCCCGTCGGAAGGCCAGGAATGAAACCGAGTTTCGTATCGGCAAGCGCCTCGAATCCAGGCTTAATACAGCAGTCGAGGTTGTTGCCGGCACGGGTGCGCGTCACTCCCACGCGGGTATTGTTGATGATAGTCGGGGAGAATATGTGCTGAAGACTGATGATCGCGTTGATCTTGCGGGCCGGCGCGCCGGCCAGTTTCTGATCGTAGTTATCCGGCGACGTCACGGTTGTGTCGTCATAGGAATAGTGCCCATTGAGCGTGGTATTCGAAGAGAAGTAGTGATCGATCTTGCCGATGATGTATTTCTCGCTGCCCAGGCGGACTCCGCCGAACTCAAACTTGCCGACATCGCCGGTCGGTGGTCGAGTCGGCAAGGGGTAGAACTGTAGATACGGCTTTACGCGGTTATCCACGGTGACCTGCCTGGTACTGGCACAGGGATTGCCAGGTACGCTGTTGCAGAGAATGCCGTTGCGCGCGCCCGCCGAGATGGTATCGGTCGAATACGACAAGGCCTTGGCCTCCGTCAGGGCTTCGTAATTGCTAAAGAAGAAGGTCTTGTCCTTCTTGATGCGCCCGCCAATAGCGCCGCCATACTGGTGCCGCCGGAACGGTGGGACGCTCGCTGATGTACTGCCCGGCGCCCTGATGGTGTCGAAAAAGTTCCGGGCGTCGAACGCGCTGTTGCGGTGAAAGTAATAGGCGCTTCCATGAAACTCATTGGTGCCGGACTTGGTAATCGCGTTGATGACGCCGCTGGCGCCGCGGCCGAACTCAGCCGAGTAATTGTTGGTGAGAACCGAGAACTCGCGGATCGAGTCCACTCCCATGTTCACGTGCAGGGAGCTCCCCGGGCCTGAGTTGGCGTGGTCATTGATCACCAGTCCGTCAATACGGAAAACGTTTTCCGTGGTCCGGCCGCCGGAAATGGAGATGGCCAGACCGTTGCCGCGCTGGGCGCGGGACGTGTCGGTCTGATAGACGCCGGAACTGGTGAGAGCGCCTGGCTGCAACAAAGCCAGTTGGAGCCAGTCGCGGCCATTTAAAGGCAGTTCGCGGATGGTGGTGGCGTTCACAAACCCGCCCATCGCGGAACCCGACGTGTCCACCTGCGGGGCGTCCGCGCTGACTTCCACTTTTTCGGTGACCGCTCCCACGGTCATGGAAAAATTCATGCCGACGTCGGCGCCAACGGTAACCGTAACGCCGCTTCGCACCTCGGTCTTGAAGCCGGGGGCGGTAATCGTGACTTCATACGAACCGGCCGGAACGGCGGTAATCCGGTATTCGCCGCTGTCCTGACTGGTGGCCGTGCGGACCGCGCCGGTCTCGGTGTTGCGCGCGGATACCCCCGCTTTCCCAATTGCACCGCCTTGCTGATCCTGAACGATACCGAGAATCGTTCCGTTGACCGCTTGCGCGTGGAGCAACGCTGGCACAAATGCCGCCGCAAATAGCACAAGAGCGGGAAATACACGCCCGTAACCGCTGTGTAGCATAGATGGCCCCTTGCCGAATGGATTCGACTACCGCTGGCTAGGGATTAAATCAC
>CAMAVI010000102.1 GCA_945861625.1 Candidatus Sulfopaludibacter sp. SbA3 | reverse complement strand
TGGCGCCGCGGGGCATTCTGGTGTATAAGGACATGCGCTCGCAACCGCTTTGGCGGGCATTGGCCAACCGCTTGCACGATCTGGTGACCGTGCGCCAGTGGATTCACTATTGCCCCATCGAAAAGGTGGAACAAGCGGCAGCACGCGCCGGTCTGCGCCAACTCCATGGCTCGGAATTTGACCGCCTATGGTACGCGCACCAACTTCGCGTATTCCAACGCAATTAGGGTTTGGCGAGCCGCACAATTGAGCACCAATCCGCTTTGAATCCTGGAAGACGTGGTCACTTCCGGAGGACCGGAGCTTACGGCAGGAACGCTCAAAATCGAGATGATAGACTAAAAGTTTAGTGGCACCGGACGTTACTCTTGAAATCTCATTCTACCGGGAGACAAGTAAACCCTAACTCCAAGAAGGCTCTGGCGCATACCGCCGCGGCCCCAGGCCACACACCCTTCCCAGAACACGACGCAGTCCGCGGCCGATGGAGATTGGTTGCCCCAGCCTTGGCCGGCATAGTAGCGTCCATTCTTCTGTTTTGGGGGCTGGGTGAAAAATACCTGTGGCAAGATGAGGCCAATACCGCAGTTCTGGCAACACGCATACTGCGCTTCGGCCGGCCGCTGGCATATGACGGAGTCAACTTACTCACTATCGATCACTTTGTTGGAGAAGATGTGGTCAACATCGAGAAACGGACCGCCGACCCCAACTTATCGGTACGTTACTATGTTGACCACGGCGCGTACAAAGCCGATACTGCTTGGACGTTTCATCCCTGGGGCCAATTCTTCGTTGCCGCCGCGAGCTTCAAGATACTGGGCCAGACAACGCTCGCGGCCCGGCTTCCGTTCGCGCTCGCGGGCTTAGCGACGATCCTGCTTCTGTACCGGTTGGTGCGAGCGCATTGCCGAAGCGATTCCATGGCATGGATCGCCGCGGTACTCCTGATCGGCAACTCCTATTGGATATTACATAGCAGGCAATGCCGGTATTACTCGTTGTCCAGCCTGTTTTTGATCCTCACGCTGACCGCCTATATGCGCTGGCAAAGTGGCGCGCGCTGGGGGGCAACCACATTCGTCGTTTGCGCTTGGGCCTGGTTTCAGGTGGACTATGGCACTGTGTGGCCGGTATTTGGCGTGTTATCCCTCGACGCTTGCTGGACGAACAGAAGAAATCCTTGGCGGACCCTGTGCGCTGGCGTGGTGTTGGGCGCGATGATCGCGCCGTTCACTGTTTTCTACCACCTAACGGGAAGAGCATCCGTCCAAGGAGGTGGATCTTCCCGAGATCCGAATTACCGCTATTGGTTCAGCGTATTGAATATGAACGAATACGTTGTACCGCTGCTGGTTGTGACGGCGGCAGCGGCGCTGCTGGTATGGCGCTGGAAAACAATATCCGCGGCCGAGCGCCGGCTCATGGCCATCGCGAGTGGGATCATTTGCGCACTCTCCCTCTGGGTCCCAACGATTACGTCGGACGCGTACCTGCGTTACATCATCATGGCAGCACCGATAGGTTCCTTGCTGAGTGCATGGCTTCTCGTGCGCGGTTGCAACGGAAGAACTGCCTACGCCTGGGTTGGCGCGGCGGTCCTGATCTTGACGCCATGGCTCAGGATGCCTCTTCAAGTTCTGAATCCGCCTGCCTCTTGGTATGTGATTAATAAAACGGCGACGAACTGGATGTATAAGGGTGAGTTAGTGAGGCTCCTCACCGAGGTGTTCAACCCTCCGCCAGATCCCAATCGCATGGTGGTCGAATGGCTTAGGCAGAATACACAGCCCACCGATGAAATCCTGGTCAACTATGAGGACACTCCTCTGATGTTCTACTTACCCAATCCCATCCGCGGAGGAATTGAAGCCTTTCGCGTGGAGGACGATGCGAAGAAGCCGCCAGACATTTTGGTGATTCGCAGAAGCGTAGCTTTCGTCCACTGGAACATCTTTGCACGAGAGATCAATCGTTACCGGTGGAGCGTGGCGCCCGTGGGAGCTCCCGATGTTGTGTGGGGCAACAATCCCGACCCGATGGGGGACGCGCAGGAATTTGCGTCCGCCAACAGGATCATCGTGGCGCGGCGGACCGAAAGCGGTACCACGCGCGGCGTTGTATTCGGCAATGCGCAGGAATGATCTGGGATGGCCTTGAAGTTTTGGTGGACCTGAAGGGATTCGAACCCTTGACCTCTTCCATGCCATGGAAGAAATATCAATCAGTTACAGACGTTTCCACCAGAAACAAAAGACTTAGCAACAGGCAGTTTGGACGCCGGTGGCCCTCCGCAAGAGTTGTTTAAAATGGACTCCGGACACAGGCGAAACTAACAAGGAAAAACAAATCTTTGACCGCTCCACTCGGTCCGATAAGGGAACGAGAGGTGACTCTGATGGCTCGACTTCGTTTAATGATCTTTCTCTGGGTTGGGGTACCAGTATTAGCGCAGAACCTGAACTCAAGAACCTGAACTGGGATGGTCAAACCGGCGGCTTCGTGACGCCTTTTGCCTATACGGCGCCTTCTGGCAAGGGTTTGGGCCGGCCGGTGGTGGCGTTCCACTACTTGGCGACGGGCCCGGTAATCGGCGGCTACCATCAGGCTTCCACCACGGTGGGCCTGATGAAGCGCATGGAGTTTGGCTACACGCACTCGTGGCACCAGGCGGGTAGCACCGCCGGATTGAGCCAGCTCTGGAGCGGGGGCTTCAACACCATGCATGGCAAGGTCAACATGGTGGCGGAGAACCTGGGCCACAAGTGGGTTCCGGCGGTGTCGGCGGGTTTTGTGGTGCGTTCCCAGGTGCGCAATGTTGGGGGGATGATTGGCAACCGCGATTCCCACAACGGCGATATTTACCTGGTGGCCACCAAGACCGTGACGCAGGTGAAAGGTCTGCCGATGCTGTTCAGCGGCGGCATCCGCGGCACCAATGCGTCGGTGTACGGACTGGCGGGCAACGCGCCCGCGTTTCAGGGCCGTTGGTTCGGCACTGCGGCCTTCGTGGTGAGCGGGCCGCGCAGTACACTGATTTTCGGCTCGGAAGTGGCGCAACAGCCGCGGCGCGTGGCGGGTCTGCCTGACGCGGCGGTCCCGTCGACGCTTACCTATTTCGTGCGCGTCGTCCCAAAGATCGAGGGCACCAAGATGAACATCGATTTTGGCGTGGCGCAGGTGGCCGGCAACGTCATGCCGGGCGTGAATCTGCGGTCTCGGCATCAGTCTGCCATCGGCGTTTCGTATCAGTTCTGAAGAAGAGGCCCGGAAGTCTGGCGGGCGGTCCGCCGTGCCCGCCACGGGGGGAACTGGTGGATCTGGTCAGCAGACTTCATCGGGGCATCGTTCGGGTAGGTACGTGGGCGGCTTGGGCAACGTCCTTATATGGAAAGTATTTGTTGTCGTCTCCAGCAAACAACAAGCGCGAAAGACGGTGCCCACACTGCCCATTCCTTCGATGACGTTGACGGCGAAGGCCTAACCGTGGGCAGGCATCGAAATTCATACGGTGCCCATGGCTGCCCATGCATCAAATGGGGTTTGGACTCCAGTTGGACTCCACGGGCGAGGAATCTTACGGGCCAAGGCCCGTAAGTGTTTGAATGATGGTGAGCCGGGCGGGACTCGAACCCGCGACCTCTTCCATGCCATGGAAGCGCGCTCCCAACTGCCGGGAGTAACGTACCTGCGGCGCGTGCCAGACTTCGGACAAGGATGCAATGATAGTCGAGTGGTTTGGCATGCTGAGCAGTCAGAGCCTCCTTCGGGACGTGGACGCCGCATCGCAATGTGCTCTGCCTCTCGCACCAACTCGAATCCGATGGTCCGAAGCACCGCAATCACTCTGGCGGTGGGAGCAAGGCATCCACCTTGCGAATCATCCTGACGCAGGCCGGCATCGCGAGGGAAGAGTTCCTGCGCGCCTACGAGCAATCGTGAGGCGCCCGCCGGTAAAACCTGGTTCCATATCGATTCCGCAAGGCGACGGGCGAAAAGCACACTGGTGCCATCATCACCACGGCGCCCAATTGTGATGTGGGGCACCGATGGAACGAAGATCCTCACCGTCGATGACGGTTACGTCTGGTTGTTCTCGGCAGTCGAGCACGGGAGCGCCGAGTGCGTCGGCTGGCATGTGGAGTCAAGCACGGCACTCGCTAGGCGGCCCTGGAGCCGATCGCGATGGGACTCAATAATATCTATGGCGGCGTCCAGGCTGGCGCGGCGGCTTTCGCTCCGCATGGACCACGGCCGCGTAACCGTCGCCAGCGGCCTCCGTGTTACTGGCACCCTTGGCGTACTCGGCGAAGCCGCGACACGAGGACTCATTGATCTCACTGCGGCGATAGATCGGCTCCGCAAGACGAACTTCCGATATTCGCCCTCATTGTTGAAGGCCACTCTGGACCGGTTCAGTTCGAAACAGCAGTGAGCCGGTTCCGGCCGCGCCGCCCCCGTCCTCCCTACTCCATCCCCTTCGCCTTGAAAACCTTCTTCGCGGCGGGGGACGTCAGGAACGCCACCGCCTTTTTCGCCGCAGCCGTATCTTGCGCCTTTGCAGCAACTGACACTTCAAACCTCAAGTAACTCTGTAAATCTCCCGGGAGCGGAGCTGCCAACACCACACCCTTCACCAACGGAATCTCGCTCAGCGGCATGATACTCAGACTGGCCTTTCCGGAGGCCACCGCCTCGCCAGCGTGCTCGGTGGAGTCTTCGTAGAGAGTCTTAGCTTTGAGAGCATCTCCGGCGCCCAGCCGTTCGTACATCTTGTCGATGTAAGCGCGGCTCGCGCCTACCTTCACCAGCGCGATCGACTTAGCCTGCATCAGGCTCTGCTTCACAGCCTCCGGGCTGGAGAAATCCGGCTTCGGCGCGCCTTGTCTGATGCCGAAACCGATGCCCACGCGCGCGATCTGGGCGTTCGTCCCGGCCATGATCTTGCCCTGCTTGGTCAGATCCTCGGTCGCCTCCGGCGTGAGGATGGCCAAGTCAAAGGCTTCGCCCGCGTCGATCTTCTGGCGCAGTCCCGCTGTGGCGCCATACTCAATCTCTATGGGGCGCCCGATGGCGCGTTCCCAGTCGGCCTTCAGGTCCAGAACCGCCCCCCGCACGCCGTTGGAGCACAACAGCCGGACCGGCGCCGCCTGCCCCCACATGACCTGGGCGGCAACAAAGGCAATGACAGCTAGCTTCTTCATCACACTCTCCTCGCCGTATCATAGCGGATTCTGCTACATTCAAAGCAATGGCCTACCCTGAACGATTTTTGATTCCCATGCGGGAAGACCTTACGCGCTTTGGCGTGGAAGAGACCCGGACGCCCGAGGATGTGGACCGTGTCCTGGCTTCCCCGGGCACCGTCATGATGGTGGTGAACTCGGTCTGCGGATGCGCCGCCGGCAAGGCCCGGCCGGGCATCGGCCTGGCGCTGCAGAATCCTGTTCGCCCCGCGATGTCAGCCACGGTTTTTGCGGGCGGAGACGACGCCGCCACGGCGCACCTGCGCGCGATTCTTAAGGACTATCCTCCGTCGTCGCCCTCCATCGCGCTGTTCCAGGACGGCAAGCCCGTATACATGATGCACCGCGGCGACATCGAGCGCCGCGACGCCCATCAGATCGCCCAGCTTCTGACCGAAGCGTTCCAGCAGTACTGCACGCCCGCCGTCCCAGCATAGATTCGGGGACACTGCGGGTTCCTTTGCATGCAGGCTCCGTTACCGGACTTTGCATCTGTGTCCCCGCATTCCTGGCACGCGCCGAAGCGACCCGCTAAAATAGAAGCGCTTGGCAGCGTTCCCGATTTCACCTTCCGTCTGCCGCATGCTATTGCGGTTCGCGGAGAGGCTTGTCCCCGCGCGCTTGCGCGACGAGTGGCGCGAAGAATACACCGGTGCGTTTTTCGAATGGACGCTGGAAGCCGCGGAGCAGGGCACTCCTGACAGCCGCTTCGCTGTGTTGGGACACACGCGGCGAGCTGTGCGTTCCGCGCTCCGCGCCCGCTTCTCGGCGGAACAGTTCGGGACGCCCGCGTTTTTCCTGGGTGCCGTAGCCGCGCTCCTCGTCCTCATCGCCATTGCCAGCGGCGGCTTCCAAGTCTTGCGTCACTACGCGCGCCCCCTGAAGTATCGCGAACCGGACCGCGTAGTGGTCCTTGCGCAAGGTCCGCCTTTCTTTGGCATTCGCCTGGGATTTCGCGACCGCGAATTGTACGAGTTTCGCGAACGCTCCCACAACCTCGAAGGCGTCGCGACCTACCACTGGAACACCACCGTGTTCCAATCCGCGCGCGAAATCACGGCAGCCGAAGTCGGCCCGGAATTCTTCAACGTCCTAGGCGTCGGGCCCAGTTTCGGACGCGCGCTCGATGGACCGGATACCTTCCTTGCCAGCTACGACTTCTGGAAATCCGAGCTCGGCGCGGATCGCGCGGCGATGGGACGTAGCTTCGACATCGGTGGCCATCCCATGCGCCTCACCGGCGTAATGCCGCACAGCTTCTCGTTCCTGTCAGCGCCGATTTCCGTCTGGGTTCTCGCGGCAGCGGAACCTCAGGTTCCCGCGCGCCGCTGGTGGTTGGCGTTGCGAGGCGCGGTGGCCCGCCTCCGGCCCGAAGTCCGGCGGGAGGACGCGGAGAAAGAATTGCGGCGGTTGCTGGCAGACGCCGGCATTGCCCGCCGGAATTTCTCAGTGCAGGCGACGCCCGTCGCCGATCTCGTCTATCGCCCGGCCTGGTCGTATGGATTCGATTTCGCCGCGGCACTGTCGGCGATTCTCGGTTGGGCTGCCTTCAATCTGTATCGCGACCGCCGCCGCGGAAGTTCTTGGTCCATGGCACGGCGTTTCTGGGCGTTCTTTGTAGCGAAGAGCATGCTGCCTCTCACCGCGCTGTTCCTATTCATGTTCGAATTTGGACGAATCACGCGGCTCGGTGTCACCGGCGGCATCCGCCCCGGCACAGGCGCTCTCAACGTGTGGTTGTACTACTCCGCCATCGCCATGATGCTGCTGTGGGCGTTTCGCGATCAACCCGGCCGCTGCCGCGTTTGCCTGAACCGCATGCGCCAGCCGATCCGCATTGGCACGCCGGGACAGGTGCTGCTCGAAAACGCCGGTCAGGAGGTGATGTGCCCGCAAGGACACGGCTCCATTTACACAGCCGACTCCGTGCTGGGTGCCGACATATCCAACCGCTGGATGGGGTTCCCTTAACCGGCGGCTGAAAATCCGGGACTGTCTACTCTGTCCCAAGCCACGAAGAATATGGAGGCAAACTCTCACGGCCATCGGCGCGGGACAGAGTAGGCTGTCCCGGCGTTTTCAGCTAAGCCCTATCGGTTACCAACCTGCTTTCTCCATGCGAGCCATGATGATCACGCTGTAGTCATCCGTGCGCGTGGGGTGCCAGCGCCGGGGCGCGGGCAGCACAGCGGCCATCGGCGCCAGTGTGTACTCAAACATTTTCCTATTCTAGAAAGAGGGCCGCGCGCTCCGAGTTGGGGCGTGAGGTGAGGAACGCCAAAAATTCCTGTGTGTCGGTGGTCATGCCTTTGCCGAAGCTGGCGACCACTTTGCCGTCGGGGTCGAGGATGGCGTAGTAGGGAATGGCGACGGTCGCGAATTTGTCTTCCTGGAGCTTCTGGTTATCCTCGGACTCTTTGTCGGTGCCGTCCGTGTAGAGTTCCACCAGCACTAGGTTCTTGGCGGCGGCGTTGATTTCCGGCCGCGGGAACATGTTGGCCTTCATCCAATGGCAGTTGGTGCAGGCGTAGCCGGTGAAGGTGACCAGCACCAGCTTGTTGCCCGCGCGGGCCTCTTCAAGAGCTTCCTTGTATTGGTTTTTCTTCCAGGCGAGCCCCGATTCCGCCGATGTACGGTTGAAGGCGCTGCCGCCCGCTGATGCCGCCGGAACGTAAGCGTCCAACTCGCCGAGCGGCGCGCCGAACATGCCGGGGAGCAGGCTAAAGGCAAAGATCAGTAATACACTGGCAACCAAAAGACGCCCAATGCCTAAACGGTCTCCATCTTCGACGCCTTCCAGGCGCAGCAGTCCGAGTAAGTAGAGTCCGGCCAGGGCGAACAGCACGAACCAAGCGGCGAGGAACCGCTCGCGCGTGAGCCAGCCCAGTTGCAGGACCTGGTCGATGTTCGACGCGTACTTGAGCATCGCCGCGAGTAGCACGAATCCCATGACGGTTTTCACGCGTGCCAGCCAGCCTCCGCTCTTGGGCAGCTTCTTTAGGTAAGACGGGAACGCGGCCAGGAAGAAGAACGGCGACGCCAAGCCTCCCGCGAACGCCACCATGCCCAGCACCGGCTGCAAACCTTTGGACTGCACGGACGCCACCAACAGGCTCCCCATGAACGGTCCGATGCAGGCGAACGAGGTGAGCGCGAACGTCAGGCCCATGAGCAGCGTTCCGGCGTATCCGCCCCGGCGTGAGGCCGAGTCAAGCTTGGTCAGCATGCTGGAGGGAAGGGTGATTTCAAACGCCCCGAGCAGGCTCAATGCGAACGCCCCGAAGACCAGCGTTATGAATCCGTTAACGTAGGGATTCGCAGCTAATTGATTTACTCCAAATGGCCCGGCGAGGGCGGTGACTCCGAATCCCAACGAGCAGAACAGCACCACGATGCCCAGCGAAAACACGACGGCCTGCAAGATCCCTCCGCGCTGGTTCAGGAAGAACGAGACGGTGATCGGGATCATCGGGAAAACGCAGGGCGTGAAGATGGCGGCGAGTCCCAATCCGAAGGCCGTCAGCAGGAAGGTGAACAGTCCGCCCGAGTCCGCGGGGCTCGTTGAAGCTGCGGCTGCCTTGCCGGCATTGCTGAATACTGTCGCAACCGCACCCGGCTTGACTTCGGTGTATCCGGCGGGGGCGACGTATGCCGCCGGGACAGGCGCCATCGCGTCAATGGTGATCGTGAAAGTCGCCGTCTTCTTACGGGGAGGCAGGCACTGGCGGTCGTTACAGGCCTGGTAACGGACGTTCGCCGTTAGTTCGACCGCGCCCTTGGCGGATTTGGAAAGCTCCGTGACCAGTGGCAAATCCACTTCTTTTTCAAATATTTCCGTCTCAAGATTGAAGTTCTTGTCGAGCTGCCGTGCCGGTGGCGGCTGAAACAGTTTCGAGCCGTTGACCGCGGAATTTTCCGCTAACTCAGCCGTCGTTGGAATCGGCCCACCCTTGGGCGTCGTGAGCGAATAGAGGTGCCAGCCTTCCTGGAACGTGGCTTTGAGATGGAGGGGAACCGAGGAACCGGCGGGGGCCTTGGTGATCTCAGAGGTGAGCGTCCACTGAATCGGGTCGAGCCTCTGAGCCTGCAGGGGCACCCAGGCTGCTACCAGTCCGAAAATAATGGCGACCCGGTTCATTTCGCTGCTACTTGAGATGCCGTCTGGTCCAACTCCGCTTCTATTTTCTCATTTAGTTTGCCGCGAGCAAACTCGGCCGCCACGCGCACGGCGTTTTTGATCGCGTTTGCGTTCGACCGTCCATGACAGATGATACTGACGCCTTTGACGCCGAGCAAGGGTGCCCCGCCGTATTCGGAGTAATCCACCCGCTTGCGGAAGTCGCGATAGGCCTGCTGGGACAGCAGTGCGCCGAGCTTGCGGGTGATGGTGGCTTCCAGCGACTCGCGCAGCATGCTCTGCATCATCTCCACGATACCCTCGCTCACCTTGAGGGCCACGTTACCGATAAAACCGTCGCAGACCACCACGTCGGCCAGGCCGGAGTAAATGTCACGCCCTTCCACGTTTCCGATGAAGTGGATGGGCATCGTCTTGAGCAAGGGTGTCGCCGCGCGCGTCAGATCATTGCCCTTGTGTTCTTCCTCGCCGATGGAAAGCAGGCCCACGCGGGGCGCGCGATTGTGGAAGATAATCCGCGAGTAGATTTCGCCCATCACGGCAAACTGGGCGAGCATCATCGGTGTGCTATCCACGTTGGCGCCAACGTCCACCACCACGACGGGGGTTCCTTTCAGGGTAGGGAAAGCCGAAGCCAGCGCCGGGCGCTGCACGCCACGGATCATACCCTGGATCATTTTCGCGGTGGCCATGACAGCACCCGTGTTGCCGGCGGAGACGAAGCCGTCGGCTTCCCCATCCCTCACCAGGCGGGCGCAGACGTGGATCGACGAATTCTTCTTGGAACGGACGGCCTTGGCGGCCGAGTCCTCCATGGTGATGACGTCGGGCGCGTGGCGGATCTCGATGGGCAGTCCGGATGCCGAAGGATGGCGCGCGAGTTCGCGGGCCACCACGTCTTCCTGGCCCACCAGAAGAACGCGGAGGTTGAGTTCCACCGCGGCCCGGATGGCTCCTTCGACTTCCGCCTTAGGGGCGTGATCGCCCCCCATTGCGTCTACCGCAATCGTCAGCATGGGAGGAAGCGAGAGCTATTCTTCCACAACCTCGATGACTTCGCGGCCCTTGTACTTGCCGCACTTGGCGCACACGCGGTGCGGCAACTTGGGCTCGTGGCAATTGGGGCACTCGGAAAGGATGGACCGGGTCAGGCCGTCATGGGCGCGGCGCGTCGAGGTGCGGCGCTTGGAATGTCTTCGTTTGGGATTGGGCATCTTTTTTTATTCGCGCACAACGGACTTACGCCTGTGCGCTTGTTCCTTAACCGCGCACAACGGCTGTCGCCTGTGCGCTTTCTCCTTGTCGCGCACAACGGACTTACGCCTGTGCGCTTGTTCCTTTTCGCTTTATGTCTTCAAACTCTTGAGCGCGGCCCAGCGGTCGTCAGCTACTTCCCTCTGGCACCCGCACTCTCTCAAATTCCGGTTCTGCCCGCACGCCGGGCAAATCCCCTTGCAGCTTTCGCCGCACACACGCTGCATGGGCAGCGTCAACAAAACAAACTCGCTGATCACGTCGTTGAGCTCCAGGCCATCGCCTTCGTAAAAGCCCATCTCCGCTTCGCCCGTGTCGATCTCTTTTTCGTCGCCGTAGCCCTCTTCGACGGGCCTGTAAAACAGCGAAAAGTCCGAGTCGATCGGAAACCGGGCTGGCTCCAGGCAGCGGTCACAATCGGCTGTCATTTCAACCGTGATATGACCGGAGACCTTGATCTCCCCCAGCGATTCCATCACCAACTCCGCCTTGCCGGCCACTTTCAGCGGACCCGCTTGACGGAGATTCGTGTCTTTGTCCTTGGCGCCCTGCTGGAAATCTATGGCGCTCGCCGCAATCTCGACATCGAACTGCTTGGCGCGTACCGCTAAATCCCGGACATGAAAGAACACAGGCGCAACTCCTGCCCCAAACCCACAAACCGAGACACACAATCTCCGGACCGGGGCGGGCCGGACAAAGTATCAGTATAACGTATTAGATAGCGGCGCTGTTACGCCTTGTGCATGTACTTGATGTTGGATTTGAACACCAATAGGTTGGGCGCGCCTTCCCGGTTCACCTTCAGGCAGTCTTTGTCATACCACTCAATGATGCCTTTCAAAACTTCGCCGTCCCGCAGCACGATGGACATCACTGTCTTCGACTGCATCTGCTTCAAATAATAGAAATTCTCAGCGTTGGTCTGGTCCGGCGGCGAGTTGCGTTTGGGGTCGCCGCGCCCCTGGGGCCGCACGGCCGCTTTGGCTTCAGACTTGGCTTCGGTAAACGAAGGGCGGATCAATTTGCGATTTGCGGGCTCCATTTGAGCCCTCCTTTAAAGGGAGACGGGGTTTGGTCCTGCTTCGTTCCTTAATAGCACAGCTTTCCCTCCGCCGCCAAGAGCAATCTTTAAGTGTGTCGCTAGTATGTGATCTGTCCGGTTGAATTCACACATGAACTGTCCGCTTTGAAAAAGCGGCGGAGGAAGCTGAGGGGTGGACCCCAGCCAGCAATACTCCGCGGCGGAAACGGAGCGGATGATGAAACTGCAAGACGTGTTAC
>CAMAVI010000101.1 GCA_945861625.1 Candidatus Sulfopaludibacter sp. SbA3 | reverse complement strand
GGCAGCAAAACCGCTGGCGGAAGCGCGGGAACCTTATGGTTGTTCATGTGTAAGAGATTCTTTCTCGCCCTGCACTGTAATTAAGGAACGAGGAGTGTCTCAGCTATGTTGGCACGGAGGGGGGTGACGGTCGAGCAGCATGAGCAGTTTCACCAATGCGAGCGGGGGCTTGGTCTTGCCGTTCTCATAGCGGGAGAACGCATTCGGACTGCCGCCGAAGACCGCCGCCGCCTGCCGGTGGTCGAGCGCGAGTTTCTTGCGAACCCGCGCGATAAAGGTATGCCCGGCTACAAGCCGACTTTAAGCGACGAACAACTCTGGCAGGTCAGCCAGTTCGTGTTGAATCGAACCAAACCGCGCCGTGGGCAGAGGAGCTAGCGTGGTTTGTGGCCAGTCTTCCAGTGGGGCACGATGAATGCGACACAACCTGCATTCTTGGGGGCTATAATTTTGAGCGAGTCCTTCAGTATTGGGCGCGGTTTCCATCCGGTCCTCACATCGCAGAAGCGCTTGTTAAGGCAAGCAAGAATCTCCAGCAAGTGGTCCCTAAGAATTGCGATAAGGATGATTTGAATCTTTTGGCCGACATTCGAGAGAGCCTCTCCAACGTGACGCATCCTTCGAAACGGGAGATTCTGAAATCCCTCGCTGACATAGAGCGGGCGTGCGCCAGATAAGTGCGAACGATGGGCTGTTTGGCTCCCGAGTCCGATAGGATGGCGGTGTTTGGCCCCCCGGAAACCATGGTTTCCAACGACCTCTCCGACGCGAATCGGGCATTCCCTGGACGGGCATGCGTGGGTGCTTGACGCTTAGGTTTACGTTTTGTGAACTCGTAGTGTGCGGGTGATCAGCAGGCCAGCCATTCTGGAGTTTTCCGAAAGATACCGGGATGCGTTGATCCCCCTGATGAACTGGTATCGGATCACCAAAAGAGCGGATTGGGGCTCTCTGGCCGATGTGAGGAGCGACTTCGCGCATGCAGACATCGTGGGTCGAAGGACCGTGTTCAATATTCATGGCAACAACTACCGGCTGATCGCCCGAGTCAATTACAAGACCAAGCGCGTGTTCATTCTACATATCCTCACCCATGTCGAGTACAGTAAGGGAGACTGGAAACGATGAGTACGACAATCGAGATCAAGGATGCAGTCTACGCCAAACTGTTGGCGAGATCTCTCCCTCGGCCCATTCACACGGCAGCCGAGCGCACGCGCCTTACGGAAATGCTGCTGCAACTAGACGAGCGCGAGGACCTCTCGCCGGAAGAGGAAGCCCTTGCCGAAGTGGTGACGCTGCTCATTGAGGATTACGAGGAGAGGTACCATCCGCTACCTCGCATCTCACCCAACGGTTCGTTGAATGCGCTGATGGAAGAGCGCGGGTTGAAGCACAAGGACATCTGGCCAGTTCTGGGCAACAAGGGAGCTGCCACTGAGGTACTGAGTGGTCGACGGTCTGTTAGCAAGGCACAAGCGAAACGCTTGGCGGAGTTCTTCCACGTGCCAATCGATCTCTTTATTTGACGCGCAGGTACGCTGGCTCTCTGTCAATCAAGAGTTGGAAAGTAGCATTCCTGGGGGCCCAGGCTGGACGGTGGCTCCCCGGAAACCATGGTTTCCAAGCACCTCTCCGGCGAGAATCCAATAGGTTCTCTGGCTGCGGCCTCCTTCCGCTCGGCGCATGTACTACCTTCTAGCGGCAGACTCCGAAAACTCTTAGCCTCACGAGTCTCTTCCCTTGCCGTTCCATCTCCGATAGGACAATTGCAGGCAATCAAATCTGGCAAAGGACTTGTCGGGCACGCGACTCATGATTATCATCGTTCCAGATGTACCCGCGGCAACGGCGTTGAAAGGTCTCCTGCGGGAGGCAGGGCACCAGATCTGTGATGCGACCGAGCCGGCACTCAAGATGGCGGCCACTGGGGAAATCCGCATGGCGTTTTTGCCGGCGCAGGATCTGGAGCAATGGGGGCAATCGGCCGCCGGGCAACTGGGCTTATATGTGATCGCCTGGGGCGCCCGCGGAACTCCAACGGCCACCGCGGCTCATGCCGACGACGTACTCCACGAGCCGCTGACACCCGAAGACCTGGCGCTGCGAATCGAGTTCGCCGAACGGCGCATTCGCGAATCCAGCCAGGATAAGCTCAGGCGGCTGGCGGTGGACTGTAGTCCGGTAGGCATGATGTTGCTGGATGCCGCCGACTTGGTGGCTTACGCAACGCCCAGGCTCATCGCGCACTTGACGCCCTTGGAAGATGCGTTACTTGTGCCGGCCTCCGGCATCGTTGGAAAGCGCGTCGCGGATGTGTGCGCGGCCGCGGAATTTCAGGATCTCCTGCGGGCCCAGGCGGTGGAAGAATCCGCCTCCCGGCTGGTGTCCATCGGGCCGGAAATCTTCAAGATCTTTTTGCGAAGGATCAGGAGAGGCGCGGGCCTATCCGGCGCGGTACTTTACTGGGACCGCGTCACTGCAAAGAATCTTGCTTATGTCCAGTTGAAGTCCGGTGCGCGCGAGCTGCACGATGCCGCCGCGCGAGTGAACCAAGCCTACCAAGCCGTTGGCCAGACGGCCGCGGACACCATCGCCTCGGCAAGCGAAGTGGCCCACAATGCCGGCGCCGCCAACGACTATGTGCAGGATTTGCTGGCGCGCTCGGCCCGCATGCTCGAATCGATTCTGGCGGTAGCCAAGCGCGCGGCGGAATCGCGCGATGCGGCCGCTAAGGCCGTGGCGGCCGCCGCTTCCAGTTCGACCATCGTCCGCCAACTGGGCCTATCCTCGAGCGATGTGGGCAAGGTGACCAGGGTGATCCACGATGTGGCCCGGCAAACCAACCTGCTGGCGCTCAACGCCGCCATCGAAGCTGCTCGCGCCGGCGCAGCCGGCCGCGGATTCGCCGTCGTCGCCAGCGAAGTAAAGGCCCTGGCCCAAACCACCTCCGGCGCCACCGCGGATATCGCGGACAAAGTGACGGCTATTCAGTCCGATGTACAGCGCGCGACCGCATCCATCGGCGAGATCGTTTCCATCATCCAGTATCTGAATCAATCGGCCAGCCGTACTTCCACCGACCTGGAGGGGCAGACCGCCGCGGCCGACGAGACGCGCCAGATAGCCAACCAGGCCAACGTGAGCTCCGATAGCGTCGCCGATGCCATCGAATCCGTCGCCATCGCGCTCGCTTCGATTCAAGGCGAAATCGGGAAAGTCCAAGACGTGGGCGGCGAGTTAGCCTCTCTCGGCGGCCGCTTCCAAGGCTTGTCGGAACAGTTTGCGGTGGAGGTGTGAGTCACCATTCCACAAAATACTTCAAAAACGGAGCATAAGAAACCATGGAATCACAAACGAATCGGAATAGCATTTCGACCAAGATCTTCTGGGTGGCCGCCAGCTTTTCGCTGCCCATTGCGGTGCTGGTCTATCTTGTAGTGGCCAACATCGCCTCCCAGCTCGACTTCAGACGCAAGGAGATCACCGGAAACGCCTATCTGCGCCCCTTAATGAACCTGCTGGTGCAGGTGCAAAACCACCAACTGGCGGCGGGCAACCCAGCCGCCGGCCGCCCGGCCAGCGAAGCGGCTGTGGACCACTGGCTTCAGGAACTCGCCAAGGCGCAGCGCGCATCGGGAAACGACCTTCAGTTCACCGAGGCCGGCCTTCGTCTCCGCCATCGCGAGCACCAAAATCCGGCCACGCTCGAACAGGAGTGGCGCGGCCTGGTAGCCGCTGCGCCAAGTCTGAACCCTTCCGATGCCGGCGCGCGGCACGAGCATCTGCTCGCCGATATCCGCACCATGATTACGCACGCGGGCGATACATCAAACCTTATCCTCGATCCCGATCTGGACAGCTATTACCTGATGGACGTCACTCTGCTCGCCTTGCCGGAAACCTTGAGCCGCCTCCCGAAAACCGCGCAGGGCGCGGAGAGCATGCTTCACGAGCACACTTCCAAAAGCATGGCCCTGGCTGCCGCCGACTTCGCGCTGTTAAAGGAATACATGGACCGCGTGCAGGCCAGTATGGAAACTGCCGTCAACGAGGACGTCAATTTCTACGGCGCCAGCCCTACCTTCGCCCGCGCCATTGCTGCTCCTCTCGCCAAGTTCAAAGATGCGCAAAAGACTTATTTGGATCTGGTCAACCAGGCTGTGGCCGGAGACGCCAAATTATCCGCCGGGGACTTCATGAAGACCGAGGAGTCCACGCGTCAGGCTGCTTTCGCTTTCTGGACGGTTGCCGTTGACGAGTTGGACGCACTACTTGCTATTCGGGTGGCCTATTATTCAACCTACCGCATCTGGGCGCTGGTGAGCGCGGGGGCCGCCTTGTTTGCCGCCAGCCTGCTGGCGTGGTTCCTCGCACGCAGCATCGTGCGGCCGCTCGACAGTTTGCTGCGTTCCCTTGGGCCCGGCGCCACGCTGCTCACCGCTTCCGTGGAGCGCATCGCCGAGACCAGCCGCGGGGAAGCGGCAGCCAGCCCAATGGAGGCCCAAATCATCTGCGAGGAGCTCAACGGGCACGCTGACGACATGCGCAAGGCCGTGCTGGAATTGGCCCTCCACGTCCAAGGATCGGGAGCCGAACAAGGCGTGCTCGCGGCCGCGGGATATCGGGAGGAACTCCAGTAATGCCCACTCCAACCTACGCAACCGTCCTAAAAACGGTGTGCGGTTACCTGGACGGAGCCAAGGCGGACAGCGTCCTCCAACGTCATTTGAAACGCTGTAATGCGACCGCCGAAACGTTCGGTCCGGCCGAGTTGCGCTCCAGTCTCGACAACCTGCTGACCGCTCTTACGCTCTACGTCCCCGACGCCGCCAAGAGGACGGTACTCGCCGACCAGATCCGCAAGGTGTCCTAGAGCCCGCGTGCTTCCGGCAACGTGTCCGCGAGGGTGAGGTGGCCGTTCGGCGGAAGCCACACGATTAGAGGGGGAGTAATCGTGGCCAAGTTGTGATTCGGTGTCATGGCCCCCGCGTTGGACGGGGCCGTCAACAAACCCTTCCTGGCAACCGGAGAAACGTGAGAGTTCGCAAGTGCAGAGGTGGGGTTCGGCCTCAACCCTGGGGGTTGAGCGCGCCACCCCCGCGATACCTCTCTTCCAACCGTAGAGAACGCGCGACGCACAAGAACGTGCGGAATGTGGCGGATACGGGCGAGAGCCACGGCGGGTGCTGCTGTCAACAAAATGGGCGCTTCCCGTTGGGGTAGAAAAGTAGTGGTTCCCCAAAAACCGTGTTTTCCAACTACCTCTCCACTGCGTAAGTAGCTGATTCCATATTCTTGGTGGCTCTTCGGCTCTGCTCCAAACCCTGAATTTGAAAAAGTAACTACCAGATACGCCGTGATTTAGGCGCTATTCGCACTTGTGACCACTGAAGCGCAGTTGAATCAATCCCTCGCCAGTGAAGGCAGCGTTGTGAAGGTTAGCGCGGGGGGAATACGAATGCCTAGTGCCCCGATATTCCCGTCGGAGGGGACCGTAAACTCGATGGTGCCGCGTTTGCCCGCCGTCATCAGGTATTTGTCAACTCCCAGTGTGAACGCTGTATGGCCGTTGGCGGCCGTTGGCGGCCAGCGTTAGCGAATCCGTTCCAATCTGGTTCCCGGCATCATCGCGAATCGTCACCGGGACATTCACACTCTGCGAAGCGACGCTGTTCATCGCAACTCCGGTGGCCGTGCCGGCCGTATTGTCGAAGGCGATCACGAACCCCTTCGCCGAGATTCGCGTTTCCAGAGGCACTACCGCCTCCTGGCCATTAGGGTTGTAACGGAAGACCACGAAGCCGCCCACGTTGCCGTTCGTCTCCAGTTGCGCCGAACCGATGGTGGGCGTTGCGTCTGACGCCGGCGCCAGGCTCTGCACAATCAGCGACGCGCCCGCGGCCAAAGTTCGTGTCACGGAATTCGCCACCGCGCTTGAGCCTGCCCCAGATTGTGGAAAAGACAGGGGAATTGACAGCGGCGAGCCCGTTCCGGTTGCAAAGAATTTCAGCGTCGCTTGCGCCGCGCTGGCGCCAGCATTCACCAGCACGAATGTGGTCTGCCAGCCGTTGCCCGTGGCTATGTGCGCAATGCTACCGCCGCCGGTGTCGACATCGACTAAGGCGGGGACTGTCGTCAGCGTCAACGTAGTGCCCGATGGTGTGGTGAGCGGTGTCGTGCGGATGCCCAGAACGCTGATCGGGCCGCCTGGGGGCGTGTCAAACTCGACGGTGCCGCGCTTGTTCGCCGTGAACCCGTACTGTAGGGATAGCACGAACGATGTGTGCCCATTGCCCGCCAGGGAAAGCGTCGTTCCCGGGGCACTGAGCACCACGCCGGCGTCATCGCGGATGATGACAGGAATGGTGGCCGCTTGGCTCGAAATATTCGCCACGGCGACGCCCAACACCACGCCGCCGGTATTGTCGAAGGCCAGCAGATACGACGACCCATTTCGCTTTTCCAGAGGCACCACCGCTTCCTGCGACCCGGGAATCAGATGGAAAATCGCGAAGCCGTCCAGCGCCCCCGATCCTGAAAGTTGCGCCGAACCGACCTGAAATGAGGGCGACGTCCGAACCTCCGCGGTATTGATGATCAGGGACGCGTTGCCGGCCAGCGAGCGGTCCACTGAGGATGCCGGGAACGACACCGGCGACACCTGTGGCAGAACCAATGGCAAAGTAAGTGGACTGCCGTCCTCGGCGAACAGGCTCAATCCCGCCGAAGCTTCAGTGGAGGACATGTTCACGAAGGTGAACGTGGTGTTCCAGACATTCAGCGCGGCGATATGCGGCACCGCGCCGATTAAACTGAGTGGAACGGTGTCCCCGTTGGCCAAGCCAGTGGCCAGCGCCGAGTCAAACACGGAACGCACGGAAGCCGGCGCTTGGGCCGCGGCCAAGGCCGCGAAAGCCATCAAAACGGACCACAGCTTGGCCGTGTTCATCCCGGTGCAATACGCCCCCCGCCCGAGTGTACACGAGCGGAGAGTGCTGTAGTAACTTTCTCGCTGTAAACTATTTGTAAAATTTCCTCCAGGTGCCGTTTCATGGCGACGAGGAGTCGCCGCAAGAACGGCGCACCGGCGGAGGCAGGCAGCAGTCAAGTATTCCGTGGCAGCGGAGTTATCGAGAAAAGTAGTGGCTCCCCGACATGGATTCGAACCACGATTCACGGCTCCAAAGGCCGCTGTCCTACCGTTAGACGATCGGGGAGCAAAGGAGAGATCTATCTAGGAGCCAGTCTAACATGGCGGCATTGCGGTTCTAAGGCCGCGTGCCAGCCGTCGTGAAGCGCCGTTCGGCATCTTATTTAATCTGGCGAAGCAGAACCCAGCGAATGAGGATAATGCCGGGAGACAGAAACGCCCAGTAGCGCCGGAACACTCGCCGGGAACGTGGATCAGTGGTGGCTACGCGAGTTTCCGTACGCGCGATGGAACCGTGAGCACCCCCGTGAGCACCCCAGGGTTCGGCGCAAAGCGTCCAGGCGATCTTTACGTAACCGGGTTCATTGAAGTCCTGGAAATCATCCGCGGGAACGGCACGAAAGACGACGTTCGCCTCCCATGGCTTGGTGACTGCTCCCATCACAACTTCGCGGCCCGGTATTTTGGTCAATTCGCCCCAGCCCAGCGATTTCATCTCCGCGATGAATCCGTGGGGCGCGGGCCTATCCGCGGCCCAGCCTCCCAGTATGAGCTCCCGGCTTCTGATCAGGGTTTGCGTCACTCGTGACTTTGTAAGTTCGCAATTCATGGCGGCGGAGAATGTGATTTCCACGGGCGCCGCGACGCAAACCGAATGACGCTCGGCAACTTCGTATGTGGGCATAAACCCATCGAGTTGCCGATCGGCGCCAGCAGGATCTGCCGGGCGCGGTCTCCCATAACGAAGCCACGTGATTCCAGCGTAGAAGGCGTACGCCGCGAAACTCGCGATAAAGGACGCCCAAAAAAAAACACCGCGGGCACGGTCATGGAGGCCTTCGCTGATTAGCCCTGCGCGTTGCCGGATTTCACAAAGTTCATCGCCATGGTAACCAGCGCGCCGACGTCGGCGAGATTCGTCGGCACCACCAGCGTGTTGCCGGCCTTGGCCAGGTTGCCGAATTGCTGGATGTACTGTTCGGCGACACGCAACTGCACGGCCTGGAAACCGCCCGGGTTTTGGATGGATTCCGCAATCTGGCGGATACCCTCGGCGGTGGCCGTGGCCACCGAAAGAATCGCGGCGGCCTGGCCCTCGGCTTCGTTGATCTGCTGTTGCTTGCGGCCTTCGGAAGCTTTGATGGCCTTCTGCTTTTCGCCTTCGGCGTTGTTGACGGCCGCGTCGCGGGTTCCTTCGGAACTGAGAATGACGGCGCGCTTTTCGCGTTCGGCGCGCATCTGCTTTTCCATCGCGGAAAGCACGTCCTGAGGCGGGTTGATGTTCTTGATCTCGTAACGCATCACCTTCACACCCCAGGCCTCGGTGGCTTTGTCGAGTTCGCTCACCACGGAAAGGTTGATGTTGCTGCGTTCTTCGAAGGTTTTGTCGAGATCGATCTTGCCGATGTCAGAACGCAACGTGGTCTGTGCCAACTGCATGATGGCGAAACCGAAGTCGGTGATGCCATAGCTGGCGCGCTCGGCGTTGAGCACGCGGAAGTAGAGGACGCCATCGACGCCCACCTGCACGTTGTCGCGCGTGATGCAGATCTGCTCGGGAATATCGACGACCCGTTCCTTGAGCGTGTGCTTGTAGCGGATCACGTCGACAAAGGGCGTCAAGAGATGGAACCCGGCGTCGAGCGTTCCCGCGTAGCGTCCCAGTCGCTCGACTACGTAGGCGCTCTGCTGCGGCACCACGATCGCTGTCTTGGCCAATACGATCACGGCCAATAACACCAGCGCCATGATGACAACCATGCTTCCCGTCATTCCCTCAATCATTTTCCCCTCCGATAGGATCTAAGATTCGCCGCGCACGTACAGTGTAAGACCTTCGACGCGCTCCACGCGGCAGCGCGCGGATTGCGGAATCGCCGCGTGGCCCAGGTTGTGCGCGGTCCAGGAAGCTCCGCGCAACTCGGCTGAGCCCATGCCGTTGGCCGGAATGTCATGCAACGCTTTCGCGGTTTCCCCGATCAGGCTATCCACCTTGCCCTTGGGCATGTGGTGTTGAAAGCGTTCCAGCAAGGGTTTGCGGAAAAGCAATAGGGGGACCACGGAGAACACCACAAAGATCAAGCCCTGTATGACGAAGGACAGATGAATGCCGGAAAGATCCAACAGTCCGATCAATACCGCGCCTACTCCGAAGAACAGCAGGAACAATCCGCCCCCGCTCATGGCTTCCAAAATAAAGAGAACCAGACCCGCAACCAGCCAGGTCCACCAACTCAGCGTAAGCGCGTCCATACCTCTATCTTGACCTATATCTTTGACCTATATCTTGACAGCGGGGAACCCGCGTGAGTACCATGGCGCTGGTCTCAAGGAGGACCACCGGAAATGGAAAACGTCATTGAACGCTTGTTACAGAGTTTTGAGAATGGGAAGATGAACCGCCGCCAGTTAGTGAAGAGCCTCGCGGTCGCGGTGAGCGCTTCCACGGCGGCTACGTCCGCTATTGCCGCGGAGGCTGGACTCCCGGTGACCAGGATCGATCACCTCTCTTATACCGTGGCTGATTACGCGAAGACTCGCGACTTCTACACCAGACTGCTGGGAATGAAAGTTCTCGATGACGACGGCAAAGGGCAGGCGCGCCTGGGCATCGGCAACAACATCATCGTGGCCCGTACCGGTGGAGCCGGCAAGCCCAAAGGCTTGATCGACCACATCGGTTATTCGGTGAACCTGAAAGATAAGGATGCGATCTTCGCCGAGGTGAAGAAGCGCGGCTATACGCCTCAGCCCATGAAGGGCGCCGCGGAGACTGGCGTTCACGTCCTGGACCCGGATGGCTTCAACGTGCAACTCGACCCGGCGCACGTCTCAGAGGTGATGAGCAAGACCCAGGCGCATAGGAAGTAGCGTGATCTTCATAAAACTTTGAGGGGCCTGCACCGGTGCTCGAAGACCTTGATCAGCGCGGTCTTGCTCAGATTTCCGGAAGCAACGGACAAGACTAAATCCACTAACTCCTCTTCGCCGAATAAGGGCTCCCAGTCGTTCATCAGCAGGAACGTGATCGCTCGTTTGCACCGGCTCGTTTATTGCCGTCGATAAACGGATGGTTCTGACACAGGTGGAAAAGATATGCGGCTGCCATGGCCGGAATGGACGCGTGAATGAATTCACCGCCGAATGTCACCTGGGGCGTGGGGACAGCGGATTCAAGCCCAGCCGAGTCGCGGAGTCCAGGTGATCCGCCGTATCGTTCGATCTGTTGCTCGTGGATCTCCAGAACTTCGTCCAGTGATAGAAACACCGGATCCATGAAAGCCGTCCGAGGAACTCACTCAGCCAACTTCTGGAACGCTTTTCCATATCGCTTGTGCGCCAATTCTTGAGCGGCTTCGAACTTTTTCCGCCGCGCGGATGGTTTCGCCGGCGCGACGATCAGTTGCTTGCCGTCCGTGCTGACATCGAGCGGCGTTTCTGGATCGATCTTGAGAAGGTCCAGGATGGGGCGATCAATTACCAGCGCCAGGCTGTTTCCGTGTTTGGTAAGCTTCTTGAGCATGGGCAACCCCGTATATCCAATGTATCACCAAAAAGGCGCGAGACGGGACGGCGCTAACCTGATCGGTGTTGCAGCCCTGGCGGAAAACGAGGCCCGTTCCCCGGGAGCGGTGCGTACCAGTACTTACCCTTTTACGAAATGTCTAGAATATTTTTGAAACATCGCATAAGAGGGGCGATACTCGGAAGTTTGTTGGCCGCGTGCAGCGGCCGATCGAGAAAGGATCATCCATGAAACGTTCGCTTCTGTTGAGCCGGGGGGGGGGCTTCTTTAAGATAGCGCTGCTGGTTTTTCTGCTATCGGCTACGGCGCTGGCCGATCTGAATCTCTCGCCCTGGAAGAACGCCGCCGGACCTAATCTCGATCTCCAGCCGGATATCACTTTCAGCGCGACTCCGACCGATAATGTGTCGATCCAGGTGTCGGTCACCGTTTTCAACCGTGGCAGCGATCCGGTTTCCACTCCGTTCAACGTCAAGCTGACTTCGGATCAGGGCGATGTCCTGCAACTCGATTCCGCGTTCCAGCCGGTGAACACAACCATTGCCTCGGGTGGGTCGGTGACGGTGTCCTGGAACTGGGTACCGCACGTGGCGGATAACGTCGGCCAGTTGCGGCTACTCACTGACGCTCTGGGTCAAGTTGCCGAATCCAACGAACTGGACAATGTAACAGTCCGCAACGTCAACATTACCGCGCCACCGCCCACGCCCACCTACACCTGCGGGCCGTTTGACAAGCCGCTGATCACCGACAATCCATCCACGACGGTCGTCGAGCGTCTGGCGCTGGGTGCCAAGGAAAAGCGGACCATTCCGGTGAAACTGCAACTGATCCGCAACAACCTGCCGGCAACGGACTATAATCTGGTGCCGCCGCCAGTGATCAGCGTCGCGTTCACGGGGAGCACCTCCAGCGTGCCGGTGACGGTCACCGCCGATCTGGCCAATGGCTCCGCCGATGACGGCAACGCGCTGCGCTACGACCCCTCGGAGCAGAGCTGGAAGTTCAATCTCTCCACCAAGAACCTGTCGCAGGCGGGAACTTACACCATCAGCATCGTCTCCGGCGATAACAGCGCGTATACGGTGAATCCGGCCAACTGCTCCATCGCGTTTGAAAGAAAATAGGGCGCGGCGCGCCAAAAACTAACCACCGAATCCTGCCCTAACTGTCTGAGCCGACACTGTCGGTAGTAAGTCAATGTGTCCGGTTTTATTCACACGTGATCTGTCCGGTTTCGTCTATTCATCCCGTTGCACCTCTACGGCTGGCCGAAGGAGGTTTTCTGGTTTTGGTTCTTAATGAGAGAAGAGTCGTAGGAGCGGTGGGAA
>CAMAVI010000100.1 GCA_945861625.1 Candidatus Sulfopaludibacter sp. SbA3 | reverse complement strand
TTTTTGCTTGTACGGATCGCCTGGACGGCATGCTGGGCGGTGTGGACTGAATTCACCGCGTCCCGTAAACTCCGTTTTGAATTTCCGGACTCTCCCGGTGCATTTCAGGCAGGCTCAAGTTTTTGGACTTCTGCCACAGACTGCTAGGTGTGTTTCGTGGCATGGGTGTGTTTCGTGGCATGTAGTAAGACCACAGTTGTACGATAGAAGCGGATGGGTGTGCATCACCATCACGGGCTGGGCCAATCGGGGGCGGACGCCAGAACCACACGGGTTCTGATTGTCTCCCTGATCTTAACCGTGCTGTTTGTCGTCTTTGAAGCCGTCGCCGGATTCCGCGCCCATAGCTTGGCCTTGCTTTCCGACGCCGGCCACAACTTCACGGATGCGTTCGCGTTGCTGCTGGCCGCGCTCGGCATCTATTGGCAGTCGCGCCCCGGCGATCACGAAAAGACCTATGGCTACCAGCGCGCCGGAGTGCTGGCGGCATTCGTCAACGCGCTGAGCTTGGTGATTCTGGCGATGGCGCTGTTTTACGAAAGCTATGACCGCCTGGTGCATACACAGGCCGTGGACATATCCGTCATGATGGTGGTGGCCGGCATTGCGATGGTTCTGAACCTGGGGATCGCCTGGGCGTTGAGCGGGCATGGCCGGCATGAGCATGACCTGAATATCCGCGCCGCTTGGCTGCATATGGCCGGCGATGCAGCCAGTTCGGCCGCCATTATCATTGGCGCGCTGGCGATTCGCTATACCGGCTGGCAGGCCATCGACCCGATTCTCTCGGTTGTCATCGGTATTGCGATTGTATGGTCCGGCTGGGGCATCATGCGGGATTCGCTGAACATCCTGCTCGAAGCGTTGCCGAAAGGCATGCGGTTGTCCGAAGTAACGGGCGAGCTGGCCCGTGTCGCTGGCGTCATCGACGTGCATGACCTGCATATCTGGAATCTTGGTTCGGAATCGCGCGCGCTCAGTTGCCACGTACTGATCGATGACATGCCGCCATCGGAGAGCGAATCCATCCTGCGCCGGATCAACCAGCTTCTCTGTGACCGTTTCGCGATCCGCCATGCCACCATCCAGTTCGAGCATGTGAAATGTGCTCTCGCGGAAACCCACTGCACCGCCCTGCACGCGCACGTTGACCACGAATGAGCGCGCCGCAAAAACATCCCTCGCGGATCGGCAAGTACGAAGTCGAGCAGTTCCTCGGCGGCGGCATGTCACGCGTATACCGCGCCAAAGACAGCATTCTGGGCCGGCACGTCGCGCTGAAAATTCTTGCCAATGGCGCGATGGACATTGCCGCCAAGGCGCATTTTCTTCAGGAAGCCCGCCTTGCCTCGAGCATCGCTCATGAGAACATCATCGCCGTATATGATTTTGGCGAAGATCAGGGCCGGCCCTTCATGGTGATGGAGCTTCTGGAGGGCGAGAGTCTGCGCGACGCAATTCTCGGCAAGCGAACGGGCGACGGGGCGCGCAAGCTCCGCATCGCGCTGCAGGTGGCCCGCGCTCTCGGGTATATCCATTCGAAGAAAATCGTTCACCGCGATATCAAGCCGGAGAATATTCACGTCGACGCGGTGGGCCGGGCCAAGCTGATGGATTTCGGCATCGCCCAGGTGGAAGGGACCAGTTCCTCCGGTGACGGCTCTACACGTGGCACTCCGTTCTATATGTCTCCCGAGCAGGTTCTGGGAAAAGAGGTGGGCGCGCGGACGGATGTGTACTCGTTTGGCGTGCTGGCGTATGAATTGTTCAGCGGCGTGAAGCCGGTGCGGGGCACCACCGTGGAACAGTTGTTCGAGCAGATTCTCCACGTCCTGCCCGATCTGGAGCCTCTGCACGAAGCCGACATTCCTGCGGCGGCGATCGATCTGGTTGCCAAGTGCTTGGCGAAAGACCCGGATCAGCGGCCTCCAGGGTTCGCGATCATCTGCGGCGCTTTGGAGGAGATTCTTGGCCCAGGAGCGATCCGCCTGAAGCCGCTGCCGCAAACGGCGGCCTCCGTCACGGCTCCCGTGCCGCCAACGAAGACGCCGGGGCGTTGGCTGACACAGTGGGGCATTGCGCTGCTTTCGGCCTTAGCCGCGATTGCCTTCATCGTGATGGCCTATTTTATTTTCGCCTTGCGCCACTAGGCCGGACTGATGCAGCCTTCTTCCAGGTTCGCAACCCATCCCGGGCGAATTGTCGTTGTCATCTTGGTCCTGTTGATTGGGCTGATTACCGCGGCGGCCGGTGTTTACTTATGGGTGCACCGTGTTTTCGCGATTCCGGGAATGATCTACTATCCGGGCGGCGCGTTTCCGTTCGGGCAAGAGAACAAGCCCGTGAATCTTGGACCGTTCTATATTGACGCCATGGAAGTATCGAATGTCCAATTCGCGGAGTTTTGTAGGACTACGGGGTGTACGCCGTCAGATGAGCCGCCCGATCTTCCCGTGGTGAATGTGACGATCACGCAGGCCCGGGCTTACGCGCAGTGGAAGGGCAAGCGCCTGCCGAGTCCGCGGGAATGGGAGCGCGCGTCTCGCGGCGTGGATGCTATGCGCTACCCCTGGGGCAAAGAGGAAGATCCCAAGCGCGCCAATGTGCTGGATAATCCGGGTCTGACGCGGCATGCGCTCATGCCCGTCCAATCTTTCGCGGCGACGCCCGAATATCAGATGGCGGGAAACGGGGGGGAAATGCTGGAGGGCGCCGTCACACCCACCGCCGCCGACCTCGCGCGGTTCGTTCAATTGACGCCTCCGGCCACGGCGGATGAAAAGTGGATTCAGATCCGTGGCGGATCGTTCAACACCGCGCTCGTGGACGCCGTGACCTACCAGTACCGCGCGATTCCGGAACGCTTTGCGGCGCCGGACATTGGCTTCCGTTGCGCCAAGCCGTTGAAGCCATGAGTTGGGACGCGAAACAGTATCAGCGGCGTCATTCTTATGTATTCGAGTACGGGCAGGCCGTGCTGGATCTGCTCGCGCCGCAATCCGGTGAAACGATTCTCGATCTTGGTTGCGGTTCGGGTCAGTTGACGGCGGCGATCGCGAGCGCCGGCGCATCCGTCATTGGATTGGATTCGTCATCCGCGATGTTGGCCGAGGCGCGCGCGAATTTCCCCGCGATCGATTTCCGGTTCGGCGACGCGGCGGAATTTGCATTGGATCATCCCGTTGATGCGGTCTTCTCCAACGCGACACTCCACTGGGTGAAGAACAGCGACGCAGCGGTCCACTGCATCGCGCGTGCGCTCAAGCCTGGCGGCCGTTTCGTGGCGGAGTTCGGTGGGCACGGCAATATTCAACCCGTGGTGGATGCCCTGCATGCTGTGTTGGGGCCAGTGGAATCGCCCTGGTATTACCCGACTATCGGCGAATACACCACGATTATCGAGCGCTACGGACTCGAGACGCGCGAGGCGTGGCTCATTGACCGGCCCACGAAAGTTGAAGGCGAAGACGGCATGGAGGACTGGCTGGGGGTATTCGCGCGGGATTTTGTCCGCGACCTGGAGCCGGCTCAACGGAAGTCCGCCTTCCGCTCCGTAGCGGAGCGCCTTCGGCCCACGAAGTTCCGCGATGGCGTTTGGACCGTGGACTACCGCCGTCTTAGAATCGTTGCCCACAAGACTGGCGCCCGCAAGCCGTAAAAACCCGCGTGCTACGCTCGAATTGTGAGCTTACTCTTATGAGTTTCAATCAGTCCTTCTTTGCCGCCCGCTTCGGCATCACCGAGCGCGACCTCGAGTCGTACTTATCCGAAGCGCTCTCCGCCGGCGGCGATTACGCGGATCTGTACTTTGAATATCTGGCGACGAGTTCCATCGGTATCGACGAAGAGATCGTTAAGAGTGCGACCGAAGGCGTCACCATGGGCGTCGGCGTGCGCGTTCTCGCCGGGGAGCGCACCGGTTATGCGTACAGCGACGACCTCAGCCCCGAGAAAATCCGCAAAGCCGCCCGTGTTGCCGCGCTGATCGCCAAAGGTCCCGCGAGCGTCGTGAAATCCGGTTTCGAGCAGTCCCAGCAGCACAACCTCTATCCGATGCTTCATGCCCCCAATGAAATGGGTCTGCAAGAACGCGTCGATCTGGTGAAACGTGCCGACCTTGCCGCTCGTGCTTATGATCCCCGCGTGTTCCAGGTGCAAGCCACTTACGCCGACAGCCTGCGCAATGTATTGGTTGCCACTAGCGACGGACGCTTGAGTTTCGATCGCCAGCCCATGGCGCGCATGAGCGTGATGGTATTGGCCCGGCAGGGAGAGGGCTCCCCGCAGCATGGTTACTCCGGCGGCGGCGGGCGCGTGACTCTGGATTTCTTTTTGAATGAGAAGACCCCGGAACATTTCGCTCGGGAAGCCGCCCGTCAGGCGATGGTTCAACTTGACGCCGGCGACGCGCCTGCTGGGGAAATGCCCGTCGTGCTCGGCGCCGGGTGGCCGGGGATTCTGTTGCACGAAGCCGTCGGCCATGGCCTGGAAGCGGATTTCAACCGCAAAGGAACGTCAGCGTTCAGCGGACGCATTGGCCAGGAAGTGGCGAGTCCGCTCTGCACGGTCATCGACGACGGCACCATCGGCAGCCGACGCGGCTCGTTGAACGTGGATGACGAAGGCATGCCCACGCAGAAAAACGTGCTGATCGAAAACGGGGTCCTGCGCGGTTACTTGCAGGACAAACTCTCCAGCCGTTTGATGAAGACCGCCTCCAGCGGCAGTGGCCGCCGCGAGAGTTATCAGCACATCCCCATGCCGCGCATGACCAACACCTATATGCTCGCGGGCGATAGCGATCCGGCCGATATCGTGCGCTCGGTTTCCAAGGGGCTTTACTGCGCGACTTTTTCCGGCGGGCAAGTCGACATCACCAGCGGCAATTTCGTATTCTCCGCCACGGAAAGCTATCTCATTGAAGACGGCAAGATCACGCGTCCCGTGCGTGGAGCGTCGCTCATCGGCAACGGACCCGAAGCCTTGAAATACGTGAGTATGGTCGGCCACGATTTGAAGCTCGACGAGGGCATCGGAACCTGTGGTAAAGAAGGCCAGAGCGTTCCGGTCGGCGTGGGTATTCCGACTGTCAAGATCGATCGCTTGACCGTGGGCGGGACCGCTGCTTGAGTAAAGATCGCTTGAGTATGAGCCCCACACAGGAAATGACTTTGGAACAGATTGCGGCGGATGCCATCCAGCAAGCCGTGGCCGGCGGAGCCAGCGGAGCCGAGTGCACCATCTCGGAAGGCGAAGAGTTTTCCGTTGGCGTGCGGATGCGCGAGATCGAGAGTCTGAAGGAAGCCGGTTCGCGCGGCGCGGGTATCCGTGTTCTGATCGGCGAGCCGGGCGCGCAGCGCGGCGGTTCATCTTACACTTCCGATCTCTCGCCCGAAGGTATTCAGAAGATGGTCAAGGCGGCGCTTGAGCTTGCCAAGATCACCAGCGTCGATCCTTTTACTGGGCTTCCCGAGCCTGCCGAACTCGGCAAGCTGGAAGGCGACCTGCGCCTTTACGACGAAGCCATCGAGCACATGACCACGGAGTGGAAGATCGACCAGGCTTTGCGCGCCGAAAAGGCCGCCCTGGACTTCGATCCGCGCATTCAGTTGAGCGAGGGCGCGTCTTTCGATTCCCATGTCGGCCGCCGCGTGTTCGCCAATTCATTGGGGTTCGTGGGCAGCTACAAGACATCGAGTTGCAGCCTCAGCGTGGTTCCGGTGGCCAAACAAGATGGCGCGATGGAACGCGACTATTGGCATACAACGGCTCGCAGCGCAGCCGGTCTGGAGAGCCCGGAGTCTATTGGACGAATCGCGGCTGAACGGGCGTTGCGACGCTTGAACGCCAAGAAAGTCGCGACACAAAAGGTCCCCGTGATTTTTGAGCCGCGCACCGCGCGCCAATTCCTCGGCGATATTTTCGATGCCGTGAACGGTTCGTCCATCTACCGGCATGCGTCGTTCCTGGCCGGGAAGCTCGGCGAGAAAATCGCTTGCGATACGTTGACCGTCGTCGACGACGCGACCATCCCAGGTCTGTTCGGCACCACTCCTTTTGACGATGAAGGCGCGCCTTCGCGGCGCACCGTGGTCATCGAGCGCGGCGTGCTCAAGAGCTACCTGTTGAACAGCTACTCCGCGCGCAAGCTGAATCTGAAGACCACGGGCAATGCCTCGCGGGGCATCACGGGTAACGCGGGAATCGGACCGGGAAACTTCTTTATCGAAGCGGGCGCTCTTTCGCCGGAGCAGATCATCGCCGGCGTTCCCAACGGCCTCTATGTCACCGAACTCATCGGCGGGGGAGGGAACACCGTTACCGGCGACTACTCTTCGGGCGCCGCTGGCCTGTGGATTGAAAATGGCAAACTGACGTATCCTGTTTCCGAGATCACCATCGCGGGGAACATGCAGCAGATGCTCCAGCAGATCGACCAAGTGGGATCGGACCTGGAATTCCGCGGCGCGGTCGCGGCGCCGACCATTTTGATCCGGGAGATGACCGTCAGTGGCCAGTAAGCCAAGCCAACACTCAAACCAACCCAGTCCGCTGCTCTATATCGGCGGCGTGATCGCGCTGCTAGGGGCGGCTATTTGGGGCTATACCGAGTACGCCGCCCGCCATTCCGGCAGTGCGATGGCGCTGACCCCGGAAGCCAAGGCCTACGTGCGCAACCTGCAACTCAGCGACGTGGAGATGAAGGCTTCCGAGAACTACTTCAAACAGACGGTTGTGGAAATCAGCGGCAAGATCGCCAACGCAGGCGACCGGCCGCTCGCAAGCATCGAGATCTACTGCATCTTCCATGATCCCTACGGGCAGCTGGTGTTGCGTCAGCGGCTCCCCATTGTTGGAGGCCGCGCCGGCGGACTGAAACCGGGTGAGACGAAGTCTTTCCGATTGCCTTTTGACGATTTACCGCAAAGCTGGAATCAGGTCATGCCGCAGTTGGTGATCGCCGCCGTCAAATTCTCTTGATGCCAAGGCTCCTGGTGGTCGACGATGACGCCGCTGCCCTCGCGCTACGCAAGTTAATTTTGGAACGCGAAGGATATCAGGTCGCGGCGGCCGCCGATCCGGCCAACGCGCGTGTGCTGTTCGCGGAAACGCAGCCTGAGATTGTCATCCTGGATCTGCGTCTGCCCGAAGCGGCCGACGGCCTTGCGCTGATTCGCGATTTCCGCGCCGTGCTGCCCGCAGTCCGTATCATCGTGCTCTCCGGCTGGCCGCTCGATTTGGAAGGCACGCCGGAAGCCGCAATGGTCGACCAGATTCTGACCAAACCCATCCGGACGGTGGCCCTGTTAAGCGCCCTCGCGAACGCGTAATCTGAAATCAGGAGGTGTAGTATGCAGGTCGACCGCGAAGCATTTCTCGCCAGCCAGGGTGGAGCCTCCGTTGTGAATCGCATGAATCCGGAGGCCAAGGCCGACGCGCTCGAGGACTACATGATGCAGCAGTTGACGCCGGAGGGCAAAATTCCTCGCGCGGCTGACCTTGAGGCGCGGATCGAAACCCGGCCTTTTCGCCGCGGCGTCGGGCACCTGTTTGTCGCCGAGGAAGGGGAGAAGCATGTCAAGCGACTACCTCCCATGCCCGCCAAGCCTACGCTCGCCGATTTCTTCCGGCTGCGCTTTTTGTCCACGGGCAACCACGTGTTGCAAAGCGCGAACCTGGCGATGAAGAACGGCGTCTCCGAGGAGATCATCCTGGCGTGCCTTTTGCACGACGTCGCGCAGGAGCTCATCAAAGTGGATCACGGCTGGTGGGCCGCCCAGTTGTTGGAGCCCTACGTGCCGGAGCAAACCGCGTTTGCGATCCGCTACCACCAGGCGCTGCGCTTCTATCCGGATGAAGCCAACGGCTATCCGTATCCAACGGTATACAGCTACGTCTTCGGTGAAGATTACAAGCCGGAGCCCTACATCGAAGAGACCCACAAGATGGTCCGCCAGCACAGATGGTATTTCGCCGCGCGCCAGGTCACCATCAACGATCTCTATTCCTTCGATCTCAGCGTGAACCCGAGCCTGGATCAGTTCACCGACGTGATCGGCCGCCACTTCAAGCAGCCCCAAGAAGGACTCGGCTATGACAACAGCCCGGTGGCGCACATGTGGCGGTCGATCATTAAGCCGGACGCGCCGCTCTGAAAACCCGGGACAGTACACTCTGTCCCAAGCCGCGAAGCGGATCGTTCAGGCGCTTGTACTCATCGGCGCGTGGACAGAGTGTACTGTCCCGGGTTTTCGCACCCTTAGAGCGTCTTCATGATCGTCGTGAAAGACGCCGTGCGCAGTTGTTCCAGCGTCAGGCCGCTGAGGGCGGGGATCTCGTTTTCCGGGATCGCGCCGCAACTCATCGCGCGCAGAAAGTAGTTGAGCAGGCCCTGGCCAGTGGCGGCGTCATCGAACACGTTGCCCACTCGCGTGGATTGCACGGCTTTCGCCATCAGGTTCCGCAGCCGCTCGGAGGCCGCATTCAATCCTTCCAGGAAGAACGAATACACGGCGGCATAGCGAATCGGGAACTGGCCCGGATGCAGATCCCAGCCTTGATAGATGCCGTTGTAGAGCGCAGCGCGCACTTGCTTATAGTGCAACTTCCATGCTTTGTGCACAGCGTCGCGATTTTCGGCGATCTGCGCCGCCGTCAATGCGTCGCCGCGATGGACGGAAAGAGGCATGATGGGCGTCGGGCCATCAGAGACTGCAATACCGGTGCCTGCCAGCTTCATGAGTATCATCGAGCGCGCGAAATCGCACGCCGGATGCAGCAGACTCTGGTTGTGCGAAGTGATCCCAATCAGCGACGTGTAATCGTACGGCCCGAAGTGCGCGCCCACGCAGCGTCCCTGCGTGATGTCCACCAGTTCGTCCAGGTTCATCAACGAGTACGGAGTCTCTATCATGAGCTCTATACCGATGTCCGGATACGCGCCCAGCACCGCCATGAACTCTTCCACTTCCCGCCGCGCCGTGATCTTGGGCAGCGTGACGACGAAATCCTCCGGCAGCTTATGCGCTTTGCTCAGGAAGCGCTGCAGCGTCCGCAGCGCGCGCGCCCGCGTTTCCGGGCTGAGCGACTTCACGCGGAACCCGATGAACGGCGGCAGCGACTCCTCGTCGATTCCCTTTTGCAATTGGTCGACTGCCGAATCCACCGCGGCATCTTCTTCGTCGTCGGCGCGGATGCCGTAGCCGTCCTCGTAGTCGATGCGGTAATCCTCAACCGGCTCGCGCTTCAGTTTTTCGACGACTCGCGAGTAGACCGTTGGCGCAAGGTCCCTGGGCAGATCCAGCACCTCGGCGAGTGCCGTCGCGTCGGGAGCGTACTCCGCCAGGAGCCGCTCGGCCAGCCGCCCCAGCTTGCGCGTAGTATCGGCTTTGAAGAGCTGCGCTCCTCCGTAAACCACATGTACTGGTTGTCTCATTATCAATAGTTTACGCGATTCAATTCGATTCTAACCGGAATCATTCTAGTCCAGTAGCAATCTATAGTACAATACAAATAGCCGTTCTGATGTTGTCCCCGACCTTCAGCAAGTATCTGGAACTCACCAAGCCGCGCATCACGTGCTTCATCCTAATGAGCGCGGCGATCGGCTTTTTCTGCGCAACGCATCGGTTCGGCGGCCTCGACGCCTGGGTCCTGTTCCACGCGCTGCTCGGCACCGCGCTGATGGCCAGCGGCACCGCCGCGCTGAACCAATGGTACGAACGCATCGGCGACGGCCAGATGCTGCGCACCCGCAACCGGCCGATCCCCTCGGGCCGCGTCGCTTCGGCGCACGCTTGCGAGATGGCGGTTGCCCTTTCCACTGCCGGATTCGCTGAGTTGTGGCTGGGCGCGAACCTGCTGACCGCGATGCTCGGGTTGTTCACGCTCGCCAGCTATATTTTTGTCTATACGCCGCTGAAGCGGATTTCGCCGCATTCGACGACCGTGGGCGCGATTCCAGGCGCTATGCCTCCGCTGATCGGATACGCGGCCGCCAGCGGCCTACTCAACTGGGACGCCGGTGTTCTCTACGCGATTCTGTTCCTGTGGCAGTTCCCGCATTTTTACGCCATCGCCTGGATGTATCGCGAGGATTACGCCAAGGCGGGCATCCGTATGTTGCCTGTCGTGGAGCCATCCACTCAATCCACCGCGCGCCGCATCGTGTGGTTCAGCCTGGTGCTGATCCCCATCAGCCTTCTGCCGCGCTATTTCGACATGGTGGGCTACTATTATGTTTCCGGTGCCGTGGCCGTGGGCGCGTATTATTTCTATGTGAGCATGCGGGCACTGTTTGACCGCACGGTGTCGCGTGCCCGCCAGGTCCTGCTGGCAAGCGTGGTTTATCTTCCGGTGCTTTATGGCCTCCTGGTGCTCGACCGCACTCGTTTCTAGCGCTTTCCTCGGCGCGCTGTTTCTGACTGGCTGCGCGGAGAAGCCCGCGTTGCCATCCCTCGGAGTGGTCCCGCAATTCAAGCTGACCGATCAGAGCGGAGCCGAATTCAAGAGCGCCGCCGCGCTCGACAAGAAAATCTGGGTGGCGAATTTTGTGTTCACCAATTGCCCCGGGCCGTGCCCCCGCATGAGTTCGCAGATGCACCAGGTGCAGACCGCGCTCGCCGGAGAGAACGACCTGCGTTTCGTCTCCTTTACCGTGGACCCCGCGCGCGATACGCCGCCCGTGCTCGCCGCCTATGCGCAGCACTTTGAAGCCACTCCGGGGAAGTGGTTCTTCCTCACCGGCGCCGCGCCCGATTTGAACCGCATGAGCCGCGGTGTGTTTATGCTCGGCGATGTGGATGGGAGCCTGGAGCATTCCACGCGCTTCGCGCTGATCGACCGGCTCGCGCGCATTCGCGGCTACTATCAAAGCTCGGAAGCCGACGCGATTCCCAATCTGATTGCCGACGCCAAGCGCCTGCTGAAGGAGTCCCTCTGATTGACGTTCACGATCTGCCGGCGCTGAATGCGACGCTTAACGGCACGGCCGCTGTGTTGCTCATCGTCGCCTATGTGCTGATCCGGCAGGGCCGCCGCGAAGCCCACAAGCGAGTGATGTTGGCGGCGTTCGCGGTGTCGAGCCTGTTCCTGATTTCCTACCTGATCTACCACGCGCAAGTGGGCTCGGTGCATTATCCGCACACCGGCTTCATCCGTACTGTGTACTTGTCGATTCTGGCGACGCACACCGTGCTCGCCGCGAGCGTCCCGGTCCTGGCGATTATCACCCTGCGCCGCGGACTCAAAGGCAACTTCATCCGCCACAAAGCCGTAGCCCGCTGGGCCCTGCCGATCTGGCTCTACGTCAGCGTGACGGGAGTCATTGTGTACTTGATGCTGTATCAGTTTTAGATCGCACTGGGCGTACCGTGCGCATCCTTTTCGGTTCTATGGTGCGGATGAGAGGACTTGAACATCCACTCTGTTGAGAACTAGAACCTGAATCGGTCCGATGGGTTCCTCTCAAAACCCCTGATTTCCCCCCATTTCCGGACTTCAGCGCTACCATTTTCGCTACCATGCTTCTTCGGACCGCTGAAGCCGGCTAAAGCAGTGATTACGATGGGGTAGCGCGTTGAGGCGCTAGATTTTCGTCGTCGGAGAGGATTTTTGCCAGTTTCTGGAGGGCGGTTCTAATGCGTGTCCTTCTCCGCGAACGCCTTGGCCATCAGCTCTTGTTCGCCTCTTGGGATTCGAAATCGTGTCGCCTCCGAGCGCCAGGAGCAGGCCACTTCGCGGGTTTTCGAGACGATGGCTTTCGCCTCGGCGGCGGACAATCCGTAGGCTCGGTGCGCCTCCAGCGCGATCGCTACATTGCAAGTGGATTCGACTTCGTTGATCGCCAGGGCGAGTTCGTTTCGGTCAATGGCGGGATTGATGTCGAAGGCGGGCGAAAGGGTGATCCCCTCGGGATCGAGAAGGAACCCGTGATTCCGCAAATGGTCGTCCGTGTTGTGTATCAGGATGCTGAAGACGACGCGGCGGAACAACTCGCGACAGTCTTCCTGAGCGCGAGCGCCCCGCGATTGCAGCAGCTCAACTAATTCGAGATAGCTCGCGCCAGGTTCGCCATCGGTCCTTTGGGTGAGAGTCATTGCGGAGACGAAGGCCAGACGCCTTCCGTCCGCGGTGCGGTCGAATCGCTTCGCCACGAACGTGGTGTAGGCGCTGTCCGGCACCCGGATACCGCGCACCGGCGGCACGTTGATTCCCGCCTTTGCAGCCAAGCGATGAGCTACCAGTTCCCACGCGCCAATATTGCGGCGATCTTGTCGGCTGGGGAACTTCGCGATGCATAGCAGTCTGTGGCAGAAGTCCAAAAACTTGAGCCTGCCTGAAATGCACCGGGAGAGTCCGGAAATTCAAAACGGAGTTTACGGGACGCGGTGAATTCAGTCCACACCGCCCAGCATGCCGTCCAGGCGATCCGTACAAGCAAAAAG
>CAMAVI010000099.1 GCA_945861625.1 Candidatus Sulfopaludibacter sp. SbA3 | reverse complement strand
GCAGGCAGAGTGTAGCAATTGAGGTCATGAAGCGGTATGGGTGCATTAAATGGTTCTCCTTGATATGGAGAGAAGTATACAGGAAATTTGTTTCACTTCCGAGACTTAAAAATCATGTAGTACCAGTGGTACCAAATGGTTACGCTTACCCTGCTTGATTTTTTTGCGACTTTTTGGCCGGCGGGGCTTCTAATAAGGAGAGGCTGCCGTATCCGCTGCGTATCTCTTTGCGTTGACAGTGTTTGCGCGCAATCTTTACAATCAGAAGGTATCCCTTCATGGCCATCGTCGCCCCTAAAGCTGAAGCCCAGTCCGCGCATTCCATCCTCGGTCAGATCGGCAACACGCCGCTGATCCGCCTGGGGAAAGTGGATGAGGATCTTGCGGGCGTCGAAATCTACGCGAAAGCCGAGTTTTTCAATCCCGGCGGATCCGTGAAAGACCGCGCCGGATTAAACATGATCCTGGAAGGCGAGCGCAGCGGGAAGCTCACCAAGAGTCACGTGTTGCTGGATGCGACGAGCGGCAACACCGGCATCGCGTATGCGATGATCTGCGCGATCAAAGGCTATCGCGTGAAGCTGTGCCTGCCTTCGAACGCATCTCACGAACGCAAGCAGATTCTGAAGGCCTATGGCGCGGAGATGGTGTTTTCCGATCCGGGCGAAGGTTCTGACGGCGCAATCCGGCTGTGCCAGAAGATTTTTGCCGAAGGCGCCGAGAACTACTTCTATCCCGATCAGTACGGAAATTCAGCCAACTGGCGCGCGCATTTTGAAGGCACGGGAGTCGAGATCATCCGGCAGACCGAAGGCCGCATCACGCATTTCGTGACCAGCCTGGGGACCAGCGGCACGTTTACGGGAACGTCGCGGCGGCTCAAGCAGGATATGCCGCGCGTAAAGTGCTTTTCGGCGCAGCCGTCCTCCGGCTTTCACGGCCTGGAAGGACTGAAGCACATGCCCACGGCCATTGTGCCCGCGATCTACGACGCTTCGCTGGCCGATGATAACCTGTGGATAGAGACCGAAGACGCTTATCGCATGACCCGGTGGTTGGGCCGCAATGAGGGTCTGCTGGTGGGCATGTCTTCCGGCGCGAACGTGCACGCGGCGCGCGAGGTTGGCAAGAAAATTGCCGCGGCCGGCGGGACCGGCGTGGTGGTGACCGTGCTGTGCGACGGCGCGACCAAGTATCTGAGCGAGTCATTTTGGAATGATCAAGATTAACGAAACCGCCTGGGCCGCGATGGTGGCGCACGCGGAAGCCGCATACCCCAACGAATGCTGCGGGGCCATGATTGGCCAAACAACGATCGGTACGATCGACGGCGACGTTAAGAGTGTGACGATCGCGGAGGCGCTCGAAAATGCCTACGCCGGCGCGCAGGGCGCGCGCTACGAACTGCGTCCCGAGGATCTGCTGGCGGCCGATAAGAAGGCGCGCGCGGCGGGGCTCGACCTGATCGGAATTTTTCATTCGCACCCGGATTGCGACGCGTATTTTTCCAAGACCGATCTGGAAAATTCGTGCCCCTGGTATTCCTTCGTCGTGCTTTCGGTGAAGGGCGGCAAGTTTGATCACGCCAATAGTTTTCTGCCGAATGCCGAGCAGACTGTTGCGGAGAAAGAAGAATTGATATGGCCAAAGTCCTGATTCCCACACCCCTGCGCCAGTTCACCGAAAAGAACGACTCGGTGGAACTCGCGGGCGCGACGGTCGCCGAAGTGATGGCGGCTCTGACGCAGAAGTTCCCCGACCTGCGCAAGCAGTTGTTCAATGACGAAGGCAAGATGCGCAGCTTCGTGAACGTGTATCTGAACGACGAAGATATTCGCTATCTGCAGAAGGACGCGACGGCGGTGGCGGCGGGCGACACGCTGTCGATTGTGCCGAGTATTGCCGGTGGGGCCGCCGTACGCGAAGTTGAACGCACACTCCCCGTGCGCCCGGCTGGAGGTGTGTAATGGCGACCGTAACGGCTCCCCTTGAGCTGAACAAGGACGAAATCCTGCGCTATTCGCGCCACCTGATCCTGCCGGAAGTGGGCATGGAGGGGCAGAAGAAGCTGAAGAACGCCAAGGTCCTGATGGTGGGCGCGGGCGGACTCGGCGCGCCGCTTGGGCTGTACCTGGCGGCCTCCGGCATCGGCCGCATCGGCATCGTCGATTTCGACGTGGTGGATTTCACCAACCTGCAACGGCAGGTGATTCACGGCACCAAGGACGTCGGCAAGAAGAAGCTGCAATCGGCCGCGGAATCGATGCTCGACATCAACCCCTACATGCAGGTGGATCAGTTCGACACCGCCATCACCAGCGAGAACGCATTTGAAATCATTAGCGACTACGACATGGTGATCGATGGGACCGACAACTTCCCGACGCGCTACCTGATCAACGACGCTTGCGTGCTGCTGAAGAAGCCGAACGTCTACGGCTCGATCTTCCGGTTTGAAGGGCAGTCGACGATCTTCGCCTATCCCGGCGGACCTTGCTACCGCTGCTTGTATCCCGAGCCGCCGCCTCCCGGACTGGTTCCGAGCTGCGCCGAGGGCGGCGTGCTCGGCATTCTCCCCGGCATCATCGGCCTGGTGCAGGCCACCGAAGCCGTGAAGCTGATCCTGGGCGCAGGCGAGCCGCTGGTTGGACGCCTCATGCTGTACGATGCTCTCGCGATGCGCTTCCGCGAATTGAAGCTGCGGCGGAATCCCGAGTGCCCGGTGTGCGGCGACAACCCGACGATTCACGAGCTGATCGACTACCACCAGTTCTGCGGCGTGCCGAACCCCAAGGATGTGCAACCTGTGACTGAACCTATTTCCGGATACATGTCCGACACTGAGATCGACGCCGTTGCTCTCAAGCAGCGTCTGGATCGTGGCGATAAGTTCCAATTCATCGACGTGCGCGAGCCGCACGAATATCAGATCGCCAGCATCCCTGGCGCGAAGTTGATCCCGCTGGGAGAAGTGCCGAAGCGCGTGGGCGAACTCGATCCCAACACCGAAGTGGTCGTGCACTGCAAGATGGGCGGCCGCAGCGCGAAAGCCGCCGAGTTCCTGCGCCAATCCGGCTTCAAGAGCGTCAAGAACATGATTGGCGGCATCCTGGCTTGGAGCGACAAGGTCGATCCGTCAGTGCCGAAGTATTGAGTGAGGCGTCCGCATGGAAGGCCTGCCATCCGATAGCCCTGATTACGTGGCTACTGCGCTGAAGCGTTTCCGCGAATTATTTCCCGATGGTGATTTCGGGCGCAGGATTACGAAAGAGGAAGAAGAGAAGATCCTCGGCTTCGGTCCGCAGTGAACCATAGACGGCCATTCGCGTTCATTTGCGAGCCATAAGAAAGTTGCCCGCGGATGGACACCGATCTACGCAGATCCTGGGGGGCGCGAACTAACTGCCCAGCAGCGTGCCAGCCGCAATGCCGTTGGCCTGCGCGACTTCGCCGCCGCTGGCCTTCTTGCCGTCCTCGTGCTTGGCTTTGAGCACTTCGATCAGGCCGCCCTGGGCGACAATCTTGAAGCTTTGCGCGGTCACGTCGGCGACCTCGCCGATCTTGGCGGGGACGTCGGCGAAACGGCGGAACAGGACCTTGCGCGCTTCGAGAATCTGGATCTTCTTGCCGCTGAGCGTGGTCCAGGCGCCGGGGGCGGGACTACAACCGCGGATCAAGTTGTAGACGTGGTCGACGGGCTTGGTCCAGTCGATCTTGGCCTCAGTGGCGCGGCACCAGCCCTCGTAGCTGGCTTGCGATTCGTCCTGCACCACTTCCCGATGCTTGCCTGCAAGAACCAGGTCGGCGGCTTCGAGCATGGCGGCCACGCCCATCGGGAACAGGCGGTCGAAGTAGACGCTACCCAGTGTGTCGTCGGGGCTGACCGGTGTGGTCTTCTGCAGCACTACGGGACCTTCATCGAGCCCGTCGGACGGCCGGAAAATGGTCAAACCGGTCTCGACTTCGCCCTTGATGATCGGCCAGTTGATGGAACTAGGGCCGCGGTACTTGGGGAGCAGGGAAGGGTGATACTGAATGGTCCCGTGCTTGGGGATGTTCACGAACTCCTGCGGCGCGAATTGCAGCACGTAAGCCATGATGCCGATCTCGGCATTGGCGTCCTTCATCGCCTGCGTGGCCTCGGGGTCCCGCAACGATTTGAACTGATGGACGGTCAGGCCCTTTTCCTGAGCGGCGACGCGCAGCGCGTCGGGGCGGGCGCCTTCTTTCTCCGGAGCGCAGAACACGGCGGCAACTTCATCGCCGCGATTCAGAAACGCTTCCATGACTGCCTTGCCAAAATCCTGCTGACCGATAATTGCGATCTTCATTGAACTATATAGCCTCTCGCTTATTTGGCTTTCGGGGGATTCGAAAACGCGCCGGCTTCTTTCTTGGCGGCGATTTCGGCGTCACTCATACCGAGTACTTCTTTAAGAATTTCATCGGTGTGCTCGCCGAGGGTGGGGGAGCGATCGATCTTCGCGGGAGACGCTGACAGCTTGATAGGCATGCCGACGTTGAACCACTTGCCGCGCTGCGGATGGTCGAGTTCGACGTACATGTCGCGGCCGCGCACGTGCTCGTCGTTGGCCAGGTCCTCGGTGGACATGATCGGGCCGCAGGGCACGTCGAGCTCGTTGAGGACCACCATCATTTCGCGCTTCGTGTAGTTCGACGCGAACTGATCGAGCAGCCGCCAGATGTCGTTCTGATTCTTGCGGCGGTCTCCGATCTTGGCGAAACGCGGATCGGTGGCGAGCTCCGGATGGCCTACATGGGGCCCGACGCGGTTGGCCAAGGCCTCCCACACGGCTTCCTGCACCACCACGTAAATGTAATCGTTGGGCCCGCCGGGTTTGCATTTGACGGCATTTCCAAGCTGCCCGCCGCCCGAATCGTTACCGGCGCGCGGCGTGGTGGTGAGCTCCTTGGTGGGCACAGAGTACTCGCTGAGTTCCTGGCGGGTGAGGCGCTGGTGATCGCGCCACTTCACGCGGCACAGGTTCATCACGCCGTCCATCATGGCGACTTCCACGTACTGGCCTTGGCCGGTGCGGTCGCGCTGATGTAGCGCGGCGAGCAGGCCAATGGCCAGGTGCAGGCCGGTGCCGGAATCGCCGATCTGGGCGCCCGTGACGTACGGAGGACCTTCCGGGATACCGGTGGTGCTCATCGCGCCTCCCATGGCCTGTGCGACGTTTTCATACGCCTTGAAATCGGAGTAGGGGCCGGAGGAGCCGAAGCCCTTGATGGAGCCCATCACCACGCGCGGGTTGATCTCATGAACTTTTTCCCAACTGAAGCCGAAACGGTCCAGCACGCCGGGGCCGAAGTTCTCCATCAGGATGTCGCTCTTCTTGAGCAACTCAACGAAAACCGCCTTGCCTTCGGGCGACTTCATGTTGACCGTGATGGAACGTTTGTTGCAGTTCAACATCGTGAAATACAGACTGTCCGCATTGGGCACATCGCGCAATTGGCCGCGCGTCGCGTCGCCGATAGGCGGCTCCAGTTTGATTACGTCGGCTCCCATCCATGCCAGCAACTGTGAGCAGGTCGGGCCTGCCTGCACGTGCGTCATGTCGAGAATACGGATTCCCTTTAAGGCTTCCATCGATCTGTTGTTCTCCCTTTTTTGCTTGAGGCCGCCTGGGTCACAGGCGGCCTCGGTAAAGCGCAAAACTAGCGCGCCGTCTTACTTGTACATGGTCTGGTTCGACGTCCCCGACGAGTAAACCTCGCGGTTGATGACCACGTCGACCAGCGCGGGCTTGCCGGAATCGCGCGCTTTTTCGAGCGCGGGCCGGATGTCTTCGGGCTTGGTCACGCGAATGCCGAAACCGCCCATGGCTTCCGCGAGATGGTCGAAGCGCACATCGCCCACCACGTTGCCGATGTCGCCGCGGCCCGGGTACTTGCGCTCCTGGCCGAAGCGAATTTGGTTCCAGGAAGAGTTGTTGCCGATCACGCCCACAAACGGCAGCTTGCGGTGCACCATGGTGATGAAGTCGAAACCGGTCAGCGTGAAGGAGCAATCGCCGAACAGCGTCACCACGTCGCGGTGCGGCTGGGCCAGCTTGGAGGCCATGGCGAAACCGGTGCCGACGCCGAGCGTGCCGAGCGGACCGGGATCCATCCAGCCGCCGGGTTTGTGCGGCCGCACGACGGAGCCGGAGAAGGTGACGATGTCGCCGCCGTCGCCGATGTAGACCGTGTCTTCGAGCAGGAATTCGTTGATCTCATGGCACAGGCGTACCGGGTGAATCGGCACTTCATTGGCCTGGATGATCTTGTCGTTCTTGCCTTGGGCCTTCTGTTCTTCGGCGCGCAGCATTTCCAGGAACGCGTCGTGCTTGCCGGTCTTGTCGCCAGCGGAAGCTTCGCACATGGCGTTGACGATGGTCTTCAAGTTGCCGACCAGACCGAAATCGAAGTCCCGGTTGTTGCCGACGTTCTTGTAATCCATGTCCATGATCACGATCTTGGCCTTGGGATTCAGGCGGCGGCCGTAACCCATGCGGAAATCGAGCGGAGTCCCGGCGAGCAGAATCACATCGGCGTTGTCGAACGCGGTTTTGCGCGAGGGCATGAAGCCGTGCAAGTGATCCCGCGGCAGCGTTCCACGCGCCGAGCCGTTCACGTAAATCGGGATGTTGAAATGGCGGGAGAAGCGGTCGATGGCGTCATGCGCGCGGCAGGCGCGGGCCTGGGTGCCGAACAGCGCCACGGGACGCTCGGCGTTGGCAATCAGATCGGCCACCTGCTGGACGATGTTGGGGTCGCCGATGAATTCCGGAGCGCCACCGTCGGCGCCGCGCACGCGGAAATTCTTGGGATAGCGAACCTTGGAGGCTTCGACCTTGCCGTCCATGATGTCGTGGGGGATTTCCAGGAAGCCCGGTCCGGGCGCGCCGTTGTACATTTCACGGATCGCGATGGCCACCATTTCCGCCGCGCGCTCGGTGGTCATCACCATGGAGGCGAACTTGCTGATGGGCGTCATCATTTCGGTGTGGCGCAGTTCCTGCAATCCGCCCATGCGGTATTGCTTGAGCGCGGAGTTGCCGCCGATCAACAGCATGGGGCTCTCGGCGCGGAAGGCATTGGCCATGCCGGTGACGGCGTCGGTGGTGCCGGGGCCGGCGGTGACCACGGCACAACCCAAGCCGGTGATGCGCGCGTAGGCGTCGGCGGCGTGCGCGGCGACCTGCTCATGGCGGACGTCGATAATCTGGATGCCTTCATCGATACATCCGTTGTAGATGTCGACGATGTGGCCGCCGGAAATCGTGAAAATGTGATTGATGCCTTCCTGCTTCAGCATCTTGGCGATAATCTGGCCGCTCGAAATCATGTCGGGCGCTGCGGCGGGCGGCGTGGCGGTAGCTTGATCAGTTGCGGTTGCCATGTTTAGACTCCTATTTGGTGTGGGGATTCCAGGCCGGAAAAATGCTCTGGTTCGAGATGAATGCGCGGGATTTCATCGATTCGTTCGGCCTGACGCTTTTCCGCCGCAGTGGAGGATCACGCTGGCGGAATTTCCTATTATATACGATGCGGGCGGGTGACCGATAATGTGGGAAGTGGCTACGTCTCCGAAAATGTATGTCGCTGATGTGGGGGTCCTTACACGGTTTTGGGCGCTGCTACGGGCGGCGTTCAAGGCTACGTATGAAGATGGCTGCCTGGGGATTGCCAAAGGCGCGGCTTATTCGTCGCTGTTGGCCTTCTTCCCGATCTTGACCACCGTGGCCACGCTGCTGGTGCAGGCCAATGCGGACGCGGTCTCACGCACGGTTGCGCGGTTGCTGTTCGACGTGATTCCGCCCGGCGCCGAGGGAGTGGTCCGCGCGTTATTCGATGTCAAGGGTCAAAAACCGGTTTCCCTTCTGGTAACAGCAATTCTTCTCGCGGTGTGGGCTGGGTCCGGCGTGATGATGAGCTTACTCGAAGGCTTCCGCGCGGTCTACCGCATCCCCAGCGGCCGGTCGTTCCTGCATGAGCGTCTGGTGGCGATGTCGTTGGTATTTGTCGCGGCGTTTCCCGCGCTGGGCGCCTCCGCGCTGATCGTGATCGGCAACCGGGCCAGGACCTGGCTGGTGCAGTGGCTGGGACTGGGGCGGGGCGACCGGGATTTGCGGGGTTGGGTCCAGCTTGCCGGGCAGGCGATTACGCTGGGCATTGCCATTGGGGCGATCGTGATCATCACGGCGCTGCTCTATTACTTCGGCCCCAATCGCAAACAGAGGTTCGTAGGGGTGCTCCCGGGCGCGGTTCTGGCTACGCTGCTGTGGTTGGTTTCCACGTTAGCGGTGGGCTGGTACATCCGCGACGTGACCGGATACAACCTGCTTTACGGAGGCGTGGGCACCGGGCTGGGGCTGCTGGTATGGAGCTATGTATTAGCCGTGATCGCGCTGTTCGGCTGCGAATACAATGCGATCCGGGAGCGGCGCTAGCGGGCGCGCGTCCGATCAGAGCCTACCGGCGCGGCAGCGTCAGCGGCTGCTCGCCGTCCGTATAGGCGATGTATTCGGTGCCTTTGGAGGCGGCCAGGTCTTTAGGCTGCCGTTGGCCAGTATCCACGGCGCGCTGCGTGACGCCGTCACCCCTCTTGACGGCCAGTGCGCGGACGTTCAACGTGTGTCCCCCAGGCGTTTCCGCCTTGGTGAATTTCAGGCTCAATCTCCCGCCGCCGATTCCAAACATTTTCTTCCTGCCGGCCTCCGAGATTTCGCCATATACGGCCGCGCCTTTGGGCAGCACCGTGGTGTTGCCGACCTTGAAATCCTCCGATACCGTAAACCGCAGCGGACGCCCAATGTCGGCATCGGTGGGAATATCCACGGCCAATGTAATCTTAAACGGGATCGCATCCGGCACGACGACGTTGACGGACGGGCTGGGAATGGCGGCGGCCATCGGTGTGGGCGCGGGCGCCGGGACCGGCGCCGGCGTGGAGAGAACGGCGTTCGACGAAGTGGTGATCGGCACCGGAGCGAGTGTTGGCGTCGGCGCCGTGGCCGTCACCGGAGTGGGAGCCGGCGCAGGCTGCTTCGCATTCTGCGTATTGGACGCCTGCCGTGTCGGCGGCGCGGCGGCCGCTGCGCGCTTGGGATTGCGCATCTGCTCGATGATCAGAGGCGACACGCCTGCCTTGGTCAGCCGGATGATCTCCGCGGTGGACAAATCGAAGTCGGTTTCTTCCGCCGAACGGATCTGGCTCAGGATAAGATCGGTGGGCACTTTCGCCGTCACCATTTCCGCCACGTTGTCGTTGGTGAGCGTAGTATCGGGCGGCAACGGTGGCGCAGCCGGCGCTGGTTCCGGCGCGGCCGGGGTCTGTTTGGCGGCCAATTCCGCCGCGGCTCTCTCCGCGGTGTGCTGTTTCATAGTGCGCCACACCGCGCCACCACCGCCGACGAGAACGACGAAGACCGCAGCCACGGCAATCATGCTGCTGGCCTTGGAAGAAGCGGCAGCCGGCGGGGCGGCATTTCCCACAACCGCCGAAGGGGCCACCGCGCCGGGCGCAGCCACCTGACTCACATTGGGCGGCGCCATCATGCGAGTGGTGTAGAGCGAGCCAGAATCGGACTCACGCTTCAAAGCCGACAAGGCAGCTTGCACCTCTTTCATGCCTTGCCAGCGGTCGTCCGGATTCTTACGCAAGCAGCGGCAGAAAACGCCTTCCAAGGAAGGCGGCACATCGGGCGCCACTTCCGCCATCGGCTTGGGGTCGTCGCGCAGGATCGCCGAAAGCGTGGAGAGACTGGATTCTCCTTCAAAAGCTCTTTGGCCGGTGGCCATTTCGTAGAGCACCGCGCCGTAAGAGAAGATATCGGAGCGCGCGTCAACTTTCTTGCCCTGTGCCTGCTCCGGCGACATGTAACTCACCGTACCCAGAATGGATCCTTCGACGGTCAGCGGCGCCGCGTTGGCGATGGTCCGCGTCTTGTCGTCTTCCGGCACGGGCGGCTGATCGGTCATCTTGGCCAGGCCGAAGTCCAAGATTTTCACGAGTCCGGACTCGGTCACCATCACGTTGGCGGGCTTCAGATCGCGATGCACGATGCCGGCGGAATGGGCCGCGCTCAGCGCGTCGGCCATCTGCAGGGCATATTTTATGACCTGCGGCACGCGCAGGCCGCCCTTGGGGATGATATCGTTGAGGGTCTTCCCCTGCACGTACTCCATCACCATGAATTCAGTGTCGCCTTCCGACACGATGTCGTGAATGGTGATGATGCTGGGGTGATTCAGGCCTGACGCGGCCTGCGCTTCGAGCAAAAAAAGGCGCCGCCGGTCGGGGTCGCCGGACTTCGCGCTGGGCAGAACCTTGATCGCGACCGTGCGGGTCAGACGCGTGTCCTGGGCCTTGTAAATTTCGCCCATGCCGCCCGCGCCCAGCTTCTCAGTAAATTGGTATTGCTGAACCCTTCGCCCTACCATAAACCTGCCTCCGGGGAGATTCCAGTGTGCCACAACTTCGGCGTGGAAGGGATACTAGGCCGGCTGGATCTTAACAGTCCGATTGTAACAATGTTGGGGGGTCTGAAATCCTACCTGCCCTTGGCCGGCTCGAAGCGAATCTGCTTCAGTTTTTCAATGTCCGCGGGAAGAGCGTTGGAGCCCGCGGGAAACTTCCCGGCATTGAGCATGTACGCGAGAATGGAGGCGGTCTGTTCGGGGGGCAACGATCCCGGATTATCCGCGGGCATCGCGGTCTGCATCTTCTCGAACAACTCGCCGACCGCGGCTCCGTTCCAGTTCATGAGAAATTCGCTGCCCGCCAGTGGCGGCGCTTGCCCTTCGCCTTGCAGCGTCTTGCCATGGCACGACGCGCAGTTCTTGGCGTAGAGAGATTCACCGGCTTTCGCTTGTGCTTCGGTGTAGATTCCGTCCCACACGGTCGCTGCCCCTTGCGCGCCTAAAATAGACGCCGCCGCGAGCGCGAGCAGAACACGATTCCGGGCCATAGACAAAACATAGCATCCGTGAGGCGTCCCTCTACGGGCGGCCTGGCGGCGGTCACCGCATTCCGGATTGCCAGAGCCGGGAAACTCCATTATTCTGGCAGCATGAACAGTTCATACGGACGGATTTTCAGATCGATTCTTCTATGTAGCCTGCTGGCGTTGTTCGCAACGGCGCAATCCAAGGATGCCGCCAAGAAGGCGCCGGAAAAAGCGGCCGCGGCGGCTAAGAAGGCGGAGCTGGTGGATCTCAACAGCGCGCCGGTAAACGAGCTGAGGGAACTCCCTGGCATCGGAGAAGCGTATTCCAAGAAGATCGTCGATGGCCGCCCCTACAAGGGGAAGGACGAGCTGGTCAGCAAGAACATCGTTCCGCAGGCGACCTACGACAAGATCAAGGACATGGTCATCGCCAAGCAGGGGACGGCAAGCACGAAGAAGAAATAGCTGAAGCTGTTAGGATTTCGCTTGCGCGCCGCCGCACTGTGCGCAGAACTTCGCCTGCTTGGGAACCGGCCTGCCGCAGTGAATGCAGTAGAGAGTCTCGATGCCGGGCTGGCCCGGCTCTACCGCAACGGCGGTGGGCGCGTTGCCCGATCCGGACGGCGCATCAGGGTTCAAGGCGTTCATCATGTTTTGAGCCATGGTGAGTCCCGCTCCCAGACCCACGCCGGCCCCGGCTAGGCCGCCGCCCTGGTTCGCGGCGGCGATCGGCAACGAGCGGGCGGTCTGGAATTTCGTGTACCGGCCCAGGTCGCCGACCATTGTCATGCCGATCCGGTCATCCAGCACGTGTTGCAGCTCCTCCGGCAGAGAGAGGCTGGCGACGACGAATGTCTCCAAGGAAAGGCCCAGCTTGGCAAACACTGGCTTCAGGTGATCAGTCACCTTTAGGCCGAGTTCGATCTGATTGGCGGCCATATCCAGGAAGGGAAGCGAACTCTGCGCCAATGTGTCTGTCAGGCAGGAAACGATCATTGTGCGTAGTTGACCGTCCAGATCCGCGACCTGATATAGATCGCGGGTGCCGCTCAGTTCCTGATAAAAGGTTTTGGGGTCCGCGATCTTGTAGGCGTAGTTTCCGAACCCGCGCACACGGACGGCGCCGAATTCCTTGTCGCGGATGGTGATCGGCGTTTCCGTCCCCCAGCGCTGATCGGTTTGCAGCCGAAGGGAAAAGAAATAGAGGTCAGACTTGAACGGAGACTGGAACCCCTTGTCCCAGTTTTTCAGGTAGGTCAAGATGGGGAGCGTCTGGGTGACAAGTTTATGCGAACCGGGACCGAAAACGTCAGCCACCCGGCCCTCATTGACAAATACGGCCACCTGGGAGTCACGAACGGTAAGCGAGGCGCGGCGCGAATAGAGCAAGGTTGGAAAGCGGCAAAGGATAGGGGCGTTTGAGTTGGGGCTGCTGGATTAAGCGAGGGGCAACAAAAAAACACCGATTGGTGCGAGGGAAAGCGGATACTGGGAATACCTTGAGAAAAACGCCGAAGGCCTCTCCCGCTGCAGCAGATTTTCTTTTTGAGATCGATCCGGAGCCG
>CAMAVI010000098.1 GCA_945861625.1 Candidatus Sulfopaludibacter sp. SbA3 | reverse complement strand
CGAATACTGGGCAGACGCCGATCTCGCCATGAAAATTCGTCAGGCCGGCAAGAAGATACGCCTCTATCCCACGGTCCGCGCGACCTGGCATGCGGCCCACAACGCGGCCCCCGCCGATACCTTACACACCTCGGACCGGATCGTAGGTGCGGCCGCTCTCCTCGGCAAGTATCAGGGTTTCATGGCCGGCTTCGGTTTTCGCTGGACTGCCATCCTTAAAGCATTGATACATTTGGATTTCGCACTAGTTTCCGGGCTGCTGGGCGGGCGCAAGTTGGGCGGGGAAACCAAACAGTCGTATCCCGGCTAAGGTATTCCCTTTACTCTCCTAACTTTTTGCCCATACTCGCCCGATATAGTCCTAGCAGGCATTGTCGTTATGCAAATGGAAGCTTTTCTGTGGCTGTTTTTGCCCGTCTTCGTCGCCGGCGGGAGTGCGATCCTATCGTACTTTGTGATGCAGGCCCGCATGGAAGTGGCCCTCGCCAAGGAGCGGGAGTCCCTTGCCGAGGCGCGCGCGGCAATCAACTCTCATAAGGTCACGATGGAAGAGCGGGTAAAAGCTACCGAAGAGGCCTGCAAACGCCAGGCTCTCGATGATTTCATGCACGATATTCGCGTGGAAGAGCGCAGCTACGTGCGGGAAACCAAGTCGCTGCATTCGCCGCGCAAGACCATGGTCATGCAGGAACGGATCTTCTTCCGTAACATCCCTCTTTCCAATTGGATAGAGCGGGAAATGGTCGTCGAGGACGGCTCTGAATTGACGCAGCTGCCTACTCACCAGGTTTTCTCCGCTCCCGCCCTGCCAACCGCGGACACTACGGTTTCCATTTCCCGGCTTCTGCAAGAGGTTAACGCCGCCCAAGCTTCCGCTCAGCCTGCGGCGTCTGCCGAGCTTCTGCCCGCCAAAGTCCTACTCACCCAGCACGCCACGGCGTTTGGCGCGCAATAACTTAGCTGTCTTATCAGCGTAAACCCCCACGGGATTCCTCCGTCTGAAAGAGTATGATGAGGCTGATGGCCGAGCCTCTGGTAGCCGGGCGGGTTGAAACGGGTTTGCTACGGGATTTCGGCAGTTGGATGACGTCCGAACAAAGGCGCGTGAACGCCTTGTGCCGTCACATGCTGCAAGATCCCGACGAAGCGGATTCCGCGACGCAAGACGTTTTTCTCAAAGCCTACCAGGCCATCCAGAAGGACCAACAGCACGAAGATGGGAGAGGTCTGAACGATCCGGCGCGCTGGATCGCGAAAATTGCGGTCAATACGTGCCTGGACCGGCTGCGTTCGAAAAAGTGGCAGTTGTGGCGCAGGAGACCGGCCCCGGAAGACGAGACGGTGATTCTGGCGATGACCGCGTCGAAATCGCCTGGCGCGGAAGACCGCTATTTCGCCGTCGAGATCAGCGGACGTTTGCGCGCGGCGCTGGACCGCCTGTCGGCGCGGCAGAGAGCCGTGTTCACTTTGCGGCATTATGAAGATATGAGCCTGGAAGAGATTGGACAAATTCTGGGCCTGGATGTGGGCACGGTAAAAGCTCACATGTTCCGCGCGGTGAATAAACTCCGCGAGGATTTGCGTGACCTTTATGAGGGAAGAAACCATGAGCGGGCGCGAACATTTAAGTGAAGACGTAGTTCTGGATGCCATTTACGGAATCGCGGAGCAGGACGCTGAAGAACACTTGCGATCATGCCCGGATTGCGCCGGGCGCGTGAGCGAATGGAAGCAGACGCGGGCGCTCGCCAGCGGGACAGGCGAGCTATCCAATGAACTCACGGGCGAATTTCTGGCCGCGCAACGCAGAGAGATTTACCAGCGGCTTTCTGAAAAACCTCCGCGTGTCCGTCTGTGGGCGCCGGTGTTGGCCGCGGCCTGCGCCCTGACCGTGGGAGTTTTTGTTTACCACCCGGGAAAGGAACCGAAGCCCGTAGCCAACGCCGAAGTAAACGATTCGCAACTTTTCGCGGATGTGTTTTCCATGGAGCAGTCCTTTGAGCCGGCCGCCGCCGCATCCGTGCGCGTGTTGTTTGAGGAGCAGCAACAGTGAAGCGCGTATCCCTGGCGGTTCTGGCGGCCGTGTTCATTCCGGCATTGCTATTTGCCCAAGGTCCCCCTCCCGGCCAGGGTCAACCCAGGCAAGGTCCGGCGTGGTGGGAGATGCCCTGGTGGAACAGTCCGCTGGTGCGCAATTTGAATCTGAGCGAAGCGCAGATGCGGGATATCCGCGCCGCCGTCCGCGAGTATCGTGGGCCGCTCATGGATCTGCGGCAATCCGTGCAGCGCGCCGATGGCGACTTGGAAGCGGTGCTCGCGGTCACGCCCGTGGATCAGCACAGGGCCACGGAAGCCATCGACCGCTTAGCCAACGCGCGCGCCGACATGACGCGCACCATTTCCCAGATGACCGTGCGCCTGCGCGGCATTCTGACCGACGAGCAGTGGCAGGAACTGCATCAACGCGCGAGCGAACGTGGACCGGGAGGCAGGTTCGGACGCGGCCGGGGTGGACCACCGGGAGGCCCGCCGCCCGGTGATACCTTCAAGTAGTAGCGGCTAGTGATTCCGAGCCGCGCGCGTAAGCAACCGGTTTACTTCTTCCAAGCCTCGAACCAGCCCAGGCCCGGGACCGTCCCCGCCGCCGGCTTGTATTCGCACCCGATCCATCCCTGATAGCCGTTGTCGTCGAGCAGCTTGAAGATGTAGTTGTAATTGATCTCGCCGGTATTCGGCTCGTTGCGTTCGGGAACTCCCGCCACCTGGATGTGCCCGCAGCGATCGGCGTACGCTTTCAGCTTCACGGCCAAATCGCCTTCCATGATCTGCATGTGGTAGCAGTCCATCTGCATCTTGAGGTTGGGCGCGCCCACTTCGGCCAGAACGTCGGCGGCCTGCGCCTGTTTGTTCAGGAAGAAGCCCGGCATGTCGCGCGTGTTGATGGGCTCGATCAGCAGCGTGATATTGGCTTTGGCGGTTTCCGCCGCGGCGTACTTGATATTGGCGATGTAAGTCTTCTGGCAGGACGCCGCGTCCGGCCCGCCGGGAGGCACAATGCCCGCCATCGCGTGCAGGCGCGTGACGCCCATCACGCGGGCGTATTCGAGCGCCTTGGCCACGCCCTGGTGGAATTCTTCTTCGCGTCCCGGGAGGGCTGCGATCCCGCGTTCTCCCTTGGCCCAGTCTCCGGCGGGCATGTTGAAGAGAACATTCTCGACGCCGGCGGACTTGAGCGTCGCGGCCATGACTTCCGGCGTGTGTTCATAGGGGAACAGGTATTCCACTCCGCGGAACCCGGCCGCCGCCGCGGCGGCAAAGCGGTCCAGGAACGGCACTTCGTTGAACATGAAGCTGAGATTAGCGGCAAAGCGTGGCATAGAAGCCGCAGTTTACCAAAGCGGGCCGCTTGTCAGCAATCCACAATTCCAAAGAATTTGGGACATTGCGGGCTGCCGCACACGCTGCCAAATGAATTGGGGACACTGCGGGCTATGTCGGGTGCAGCTGCCGCTCTTTGGAGTCGTGACAGCAGCAGTGTCCCCCAATTCTTTGGCCCGCCGCCGCCATGGTGCCGCCGCGCCGGCTCCGCAGCAGTACCTCATCGACGAAATACGGCCACATGACCTTACACACAAACGCGCGGCCGGGGTTGATATCATGGGGTTGATATCATGAGGATAGCCACTCTCCGAAGGCGCGGTAGCCAAGTGGTAAGGCAGAGGTCTGCAAAACCTTTATTCGTCGGTTCGACTCCGATCCGCGCCTCCAATACACGTTGTGGAGTGTACGAAGATCGTTCGCTGTGACCCCCGTGATCATTGACCTGCTCGGAGAGGAACGCCCAGCCAGGATAGGCGGCGGAAACCTGCGTGACTCTGCACCCCGGCTATAGTCCGCGGGAAGCGAGAGCCGGAGGCGGCGTTATTGGGCACTAGTCAGCTCATAGATGGACCAAGGCCCAAAGTCTTTTAGTTTATGCACGTCAGGGCTCACATCCAGGAAATTTTTGTATGCCGCACTTTGGAAAACCAGAAGCCCAATCCCTTGGTGCTTCAGCGTGTCGCTGACCGATCCCTTGCGGGGCAATATGGGTACGCTCTCATGCGCCGGATCGGAATTTCTCACGAACCTATCCGGATGCTGAGAACCAACCTGTATGTTAAGGAAAAAATATCTTGATGATTCGATCAGGATTTTTGTAGCCGGATCAGCGGTGATTCGTTCGTTGAGGTATTGACCGGCCTGTCTTTCGGAGGCCGGGAATGCCCAGAGTGAATCTCGCTCGATTCTGAACGTGTCGTACACAAACGCCCCCAGAACCAGTACGGTGAGACACGACGCGAGCATCCTGTTGGACCGATCTTTGACAGAAACCCAGAAACCGTTGGCCAAAAAACACGCGGTGAACGGCATGAGGAGCATGCTCCAAACCCCGATCATGCGCCACGAAGGGCCGGTTTGGGCGCTCCTGGTGAACAGCAATATCAGAGACGCAACCAGTAGCGGGCCGAAGGATGCCGTGGCGATCGCTTTGTAACGCCACGCGCCTCTCCTCAGGGATTGGAGGACGGCGATACCACCGATGCAGTTCAGCGAGAATATGTTGCTGTACATAAACTCCACCAATGGGTTCTTCCTCAACACTTGCGGCAGTGAGTATTGCCGCGCGTCCGCGATGATTACCTTGATGGGGTTGGGCGGCACGGTCGCTGCCCATATCACAGGGAAGGCAAACAGGATCAGTCCAAGAATGAACATATCCCGCCACTCTGTTTCTAGGGCTGCGAATCGATAGGAAGCCAAGACCGTCATAAGAATGGCCGCGGCAAATACCCAACCCTCGTATCGAATCGTGGTTGCCAGAGCACCGAACAGACCGCACAATAACAGTGAATATCTGGAACCGCTGCGTGACCATCGGGCAAACAGAGCCATGGTCAGGAGAATCACTGAAATGAACATGATGTCGGACAGTGGAGCCAGGCTGAGTGCAACGCGTTGGGAAAAGAACCCGCTGAGCAGCAGAGTCAGCAGGGTGGTCCGCCGGCTTTGGAACAGTTCGTGTGACAGCCAGGCCGCTGCCAAAATCGACGCCAGACCGTAAAGGCCAACAATAATTCGAGGCGTAAGAAAAAGGTCGGGAAAGGTTCTCAGTGCCAGTCCGGCGCAGATGCGATAGAACGGGAGCCACGCCCGGGACAGCTCCGTCCCGTGAGACGCCCAGGCATAAGCGTCGAGGGTCCGCCCGGACTCGTCCCAGCCGATGGAGTAAAAGCCCCGAGAGAAGAAGAAAATGTGGTAGCAAATGGCGAGCACGAGGACGGCCGCCGCGGAACAATAAAATACCCTGGCCGTCACATTCGCCCTCCGCCTCTCTTAAGCCCGGGCTACATCAACGCGGGCAGCGCCGCTACTATATTACGCCGCACTGAGGCGTAATCAGTCAAAGGACGGGGGCGCTTCCCCCAGACCGCTTACGTGACGCGCACCTCGCCCGTGTGGCTGGTGTCGTAGCCCGCCAGCAGTTCCAGCCGCCTCCGGATGGCCGAGCGGTTTAGCCCGTCGAGCAGCGCCTCCACCGCCGGCAGCTTCACATAGGCGCGCCGGATCACCAGATCGTAGCGCTCGGTCGCCAGCGGCACGAACCCCAGCCCGAACGCCTGCGCTGCGGAGCGCGTCGCGATGCAGCAGTCGGCTTCGCCCAGACTCACGGCCAGCGCCGCCGGGAGATGCCCCTGCGCGATCCGCTCATAGCCTAGGATGGATTCCGCCGCCACGCCCGCGCGCTGCAACTCGCGGTCCAGCAACTCGCGGCTTCCCGCGCCTTTCTCCCGGTTGATCACGCGGATTCCCGGCCGCCCCAGGTCCCCTACTCCGTGAATGCCTTTCGGATTGCCCGCCGCGAACACCAGTCCTTGCTCCCAGATCGCGAACGTCACCACTTTCACGCCGCCTTTCGGGAACAGGCGCCGCACGGCCGCCAGGTTGTAATCGCCCGTGGACGCGTCGCGCAGATGCGTGCCCGCAATGTGGACCGCGCCGTCCTTCAACCACTCCAGCGCGCGTTGGCTAGACCCTGGCGCCAAAATCAACTCGATCCCCTCGGCCTTGGCCAGATGCTGCGCGAGCAAGGTAATTCCCGGATCGCACCCAGCCACCAAGATCCGCTTACCGTCTTGCTCATCACTGGGGAATACGCGCACATCGGCGCGATGCGCGGAACCTCGCTTCACAACCACGCCATCCGCCAACGGAAGGACGGGCTGCGGCACCGCCGCCACGCCGATCACCCGCTTGCCCACTGGACAAAGCTGCACCGGCTGCCCCGGGCGGGCATCGCCCAGCAATTCCACCGTTACTGGCTTGGCGAGCGGCGCAACGTCGTTCTCCAGATGGAACAACTCTTCCACGCGGACCTCGAGAATCCGCGCCAGTTGCAAAGCCAGCGTCGTGTTGGGCACATAGTCGCCCGCTTCCATCGCGTAGATGGTCTGCCGGCTGACCCCGGCCAGCGCCGCCACCTGCGCCGCCGACATGCCGCGCCGCTGGCGTATCCCAGGCAATTCCGTGCGCGTGTCCGCCATTATTTCGTCGTCATCTTTCGATGCGGAAATTTCCGCGTACTTCCGCCATCTGGCCGCCGGTCTTGTCTTCGCCGGTCTTGTCTTCGATGGTGACCAGCAACGTGTACATTCCTTCGGGAACATCCGGGTTCAGTTGCAGGCTCAGCGCGCCGGGAACATAACGCTGCGGATAGAACGCTTCGTTCGAATCCGCGGCGGCCGCCGGTTGCGCGAACACCTGTTCGCCGGACTCACGCAAAACGGCCAGGCCATACTCCACTGAATAGCGGTTTTTCTCGCCGAACTTGTAGCCGGTCATGTCAAAGCGGGCCCACAGCGTTTCTCCCGGATGATAAACCACCGGATCCAGCGGCGGCCCGTCTGTTTCCGTTTTCAGGAAATGCAGATTACGCGCCGCCAGCGTGGCGCTTGGCTCCACGGCATGTCCGCGTACCGGAAAATCAACGCTCGATTCCCACTGCGTCCCGCCCACTTCATCTTTCGCGCTGACCTGGATGTGATAGGTCCCGCTCGCCGCGAACGGAGGCACAGTGAAATTGTGCAGGAACTTCGGAAACCAGTTTTTGTCCATGGCGGACACCAGGTCGGCGATGGTTCCACTGGCCTCGCGCGCCAGCGCCGCGCCGGCAGGGTCGGTCACCTGCACTTTCCAACTGAGCTTGACGGCCTTTTGACCTTCCTTGGCGGCTTCCGTCTGGAATCCTGTCAGCCGGCAACTGAAGAAAATGGGTTCTCCCGGCAGAAACACATGCGCGGGGGGCAGGATGGGGCCGTCTTCAAACTGGTGCAGCGCCACGCGCTCGGCCGACAGCGCCGCGCTTGCCGGAATCGCCGCTGTCAGCGTGGCTGCCAGAATTATGGCCGGGAAGGATCGGCGCCCGCGCCCGGCAGGGGCGCCGTTAAAGTGGTGTCGGTATCCATGCGCAGCGGAATTTCCACCCATACGAATTTCTCCGACCCCGGTTCCCCCCCATCGGTCAGGCGCAACCGGAAGGAGCCGAGAGAGGCGTCAAATACGATGTTACCCTGCTTGGTCTCCGCCGGCCCAATGTCGCGCAGCAAGCCGAACCAGTTCTCCACGCCATCGCCGTTCTCCACTTCCCGGTACTCTTCGCGGTTCGGCCCCTCCAGCGTGAAAAAAGGGAGGGAGACGCGTTTCCCCCCGCTGTTGGTCGCCGCCAGGGTCACCTGCAGAAAGCGGCGCTCTGGAACGCGGATTTTGAAGAGATCGCCCAACTGCGTGTGCCACGTCGTCTGCACCACGTTGTAGACCATGGGGCCGGCGATGATGCGTTCGCCCATCTGATAGTTGATCTGCTCGGAAGTCTGCTTCTTGGTGCAACCCATCAGGGAAACGCCCGCCGCCACCAAGATCAAAGCGAGACATAATGAGGGGAGCGGCCGATGCGTAATCCGCGTGTGCTGGAACCGCGTGTACTGAAACATGGATACTCCACAATCTAGCGGGAATTCCCGCCGAAGGCAAATCGTTGCTTGGTTTTTGGCGGCCGCCTTTGCCGTCACCGCTCTATCCGGCTTCCAAGGAACGCATCCGCTCACGGGACGCCAGATCGCCCGCGTCATGGGCTTCGGCGGGGCCAGTTGGCTCGAACGCCCGGAGCGCGAATCGGAAGAGAATGTCGAAGGCGCCCTGGACGCCATCTCCCTCAAGCCCGGTATGACCGTTGGCGAAGTGGGCGCCGGCACGGGCTATGTTTCCCTGCGCATGGCCAAGCGGGTAGGAGCCACCGGCAAAGTCTACGCCACCGACCTTCAGCGCGCCATGCTGGATGTGCTGCGCCAGAACGCCGCCAAAGCCGGCATTCACAACGTGGAGACCATCCTCGGTTCCGAGGCCGATGCGAGGCTGCCCGCCGGGCAAATCGATCTCATCATCCTGGTGGATGTCTACCACGAATTCTCCCAGCCTCGGAAGATGTTGCAGGGAATCCGCGCCGCGCTCAAGCCCGACGGACGCCTGGTGCAACTCGAATACCGCAAGGAGGACCCCGCCGTGCCCATTCTCCTCGACCACAAAATGAGCGTCGCCGAGGCACGAACCGAGGTCGAAGCCGAGGGCTTCAAACTCACGCAAGCGATCGAATCCCTGCCGCGCCAGCACATCCTGATTTACACGAAAGCTGCTGCCGGGAAGTAGCCGCGCCAAAGGATTGGGGACATCCGCGGGCTATCTTTGGGTGTAATCTCCCTCATCGCCAACCAACAGTGGTGCCCCCCATTCTTTGGCGTACGGCTACAGCATCTTGCACCCTGGCTCTACCATGCGGACGAATGACGGAAACGACGCTGCCCGCCACGATCGTATATTATGGTGATATACAACAATGGTGGATTCGAGCCGGTTCGAGGAATTCGAATGGGACTCTGGAAACGCCCGCAAGAACGAAAAACGTGGCGTGAGTCAGCAGCAGGCGGAACAAGTATTCCTGCATCAACCGTTGCTGCTGTTGGAAGATACCAGGCACAGCGGTACGGAACCCCGTTTTCACGCGCTCGGCAGGAGCAGCGATGGACGCCTGCTTCATGTCTCGTTCACCATTCGCGGAGCGGGAACAAGAATTCGTGTGACCTCTGCTCGTCCCATGCACGCAAAGGAGAGGGCTATCTATGACAACGCGTCTGAAGCCGGTGCCTAAGTTTCGTTCCGCCGCCGCGGAGCGCAAGTTTTGGGAGACTCACGACACAACGCAATACCTGGATTGGTCCCAGGCGCGGCTTGCCCGCTTCCCCAATCTGAAACCCTCGACGAAATCCATTTCCTTGCGGCTTCCAGAAGATCTGCTGGAGCGAATTAAGATAGAGGCCAACCGGCGGGATGTCCCCTATCAATCGCTCATCAAGGTTTGGCTCCATGAAAGGGCCGGATGATGGGGTTTTTCCACTCCACGTTCCCCCCGCTCCGCACGTCAAACAGTATGGATAGTACTGTGGTTCATTTGGCTCACAGCGTCGTTCAGGGACCATTAACAGGCCGCTAACAGACTGATATCCTATAACTTACGGCATGGCCGAATGGACGCTTAAATACGCCGATACGCGCGGAGAAATCCACCAGCAGGTGGCCGAGGCGGCCTCCGAGCGGGAACTGCGCGACCGTTACACGCAGCAGGGCTTCCTGATCTATTCGATCCGCCCGCGCTCGGAAATCAGCGGACTCGCCTCCAACCTCCGGCCCAGCGGCAAAAAGCTCAACCTCGAAAAATTCCTCATCTTCAACCAGCAGTTCGTCACATTGATCCGCGCCGGCCTGCCCATTCTCAAAGCATTGGACCTGCTCTCCGAGCGCCTGACCGACGCTAAACTTTCCATCCACATCCGCGCGGTGCGCGACGAGGTCCGCAACGGGGCGCTGCTCTCCGACGCCTTCGCCAAGCAGGGCGTTTTCCCTCCCATTTACGTCACCAGCGTGTTGGCGGGCGAACGCAGCGGCTCGCTGCCGGAAGTCATCGACCGTTTTATTACCTACCAGAAGCTGTCGCTCTCCGTGCGCAAGAAACTGCTGGTCTCGTTGATGTACCCGGCATTGCTGATTTTGCTGGTGATCTGCCTGATCGTGTTCCTGATCACCTACGTGGTCCCTAATTTTGCCGATCTGTATAGCAGCATGAACGCCCAGTTGCCCGCGCCGACCTTGATCCTGATCGCCATCGGCACTACAGCCCGTAATTACGTTCTGCTGGGCTTCGGCGCCTTGGTTGTGGCGAGCATTGCCTTTCGCGCCTGGGCGCGCACGGCGTTGGGCCGCGAAGCCATCGACCGCGTTCTGCTCAAGCTGCCCTTCGCCGGCGAAGTCTGGCTCAAGTACCAGGTCGCGCAGTTTTCCCGGGTGCTGAGCACGCTGCTCATCGGCGGCATTCCTCTGCTGCCCGCGCTCGATACGGCGGCGGACTCGCTGGGCACAGCGGTACTCAAGAAAGTGCTGGCCAAGGCCGTGAAGTTGGTGAAAGAAGGACAGTCGCTGTCAGGGTCGTTGCGGGAGACGAACGTTTTCCCCAGCCTCTCGCTGGACATGATTGAGGTGGGTGAATCCACCGGCGCCCTGCCCGCCATGCTGGGCAGCATCGCCGAGTTCTATGAAGACGACGTTTCCACCCAGGTGACCGCCGCGCTCAGCCTGATCGAACCCGTGATCATGATCTTCATGGGAATGTTTGTGGCCTTTGTGCTGATTTCGCTGTATCTGCCGATCTTCTCCCTGGCGGACTCTATTCATACCTAACCACCATGGCGGCGACCAACCCACAACTCCCGATTCCCGGCACCCAGGATCCCGCGCAGGAAATCGCCCGCGCGCGCGCGCTGGCCGAGCGCTACTATCACGATTTCGTAGACCTGAAGGTCGCCCGCATCGATCACGACCTGTTCCACTCGATTCCCGTGGACCTGATGTTCCGCTACAACTTCGTGCCCATGCAGCAAGAGAACGGGTCGCTCGAAATCGCGTTGGCCGATCCGCGGAACCTGAATCTCATTGATGAGCTGGCGGTCTTGCTCGGCAAGAAACTCCGCGTCCGCGTGGCCACGCTGTCCCAGATTGCCGACCTGCTCAAGAAAACCGAGCAGTCCCAGCGCGTCCTCGAAGAAGTCACCGAAGGTTTTGCGTTGGATGTGGTGGGCGACGAGGATTCCGCCGACGAAACTCTTTCCATTGACCGCCTGGCCGCCGGCGATTCCGATATCGCGCCGGTCATTAAGCTGGTCGACACCACGATCTTCAACGCGCTCGAACGGCGCGCCAGCGATATCCACATCGAAACCCGTGACCAGGAAGTCGCGATCAAGTACCGCATTGACGGCGTTCTGCATTACGCCATGCCGCCCATCGCCAAGGACTGGCATTCCACCATCATTTCGCGCATCAAGGTCATGAGCGAACTGGATATCGCCGAGCGCCGCGTGCCCCAGGACGGCCGTTTCCGCGTGCGCTATAAGAACCGCCTGATCGACTTCCGCGTGTCCATCATGCCGACCATCTACGGCGAAGACGCCGTGCTCCGCGTGCTGGATAAGGAATCCATGAGCGAGAAATTTTCCAAGCTCTCGCTGGACGTCGTCGGTTTCGCCGATTCCGACCTGTTCAAGTTCCGCCGCTACATCAAGGAGCCTTACGGCATGGTGCTGGTCACCGGCCCCACCGGTTCCGGTAAGACCACGACGCTCTACGCCGCGCTGAGCGAGATCAAGAACGACGAAGACAAGATCATCACCATTGAAGACCCTGTCGAATACCAGATCAAAGGCATCACGCAGATTCCCGTGAACGAAAAAAAGGGACTCACCTTCGCGCGCGGCCTGCGTTCCATCTTGCGCCACGACCCCGACAAGATCATGGTCGGGGAAATCCGCGACCAGGAAACCGCGCAAATCGCCATCAATGCGGCGCTCACCGGACACCTGGTCTTTACCACGGTCCACGCCAATAACGTGCTGGATGTGCTCGGACGCTTCCTGAACATGGGCGTGGAGGCCTACAATTTCGTCTCGGCGCTCAACTGCATCCTGGCGCAGCGCCTGGTGCGCGTGATTTGCGCGCATTGCAAAGCAGCCGTGAAGTACCCCGATGAATATCTGGTGGAGAGCGGCCTCGATCTAGCCGACTGGGGCAATGTCACTTTCCACGAGGGCGCGGGCTGCTTTGAATGCGGCGGCACCGGTTTCCGCGGCCGCAGCGCGATTCATGAGCTGCTGGATCTTTCCGAACACATCCGCGAGTTGATCCTGAACCGGCGTCCGGCCTCGGAGATCCGCCGCGCGGCGCGAGAAGAAGGCATGACGTTCCTGCGCGAATCGGCGCTCGAAAAAGCGCGCGCGGGCGTCACTACACTCAAAGAGATCAATAAGGTGACCTTTATCGAGGCCTGATGCCGATCTTGAACCACATCACGCAACTGGTGGCCGATCCACCGCCAGCCTACGCTTTCGAGCTGTCCGAAGCCGGCATTGCCTTCGCCCATGGCCCGCGCAACGGGTTCGTCCCATTCGAGCCGGGGACACTGGTGGTTTCTCCTACCGAGGACAATCTTCTGCGGGCCGAGGCAGCTAC